>DATKVW010000001.1:0-6603 GCA_035529875.1 Dehalococcoidales bacterium
AGGAGGGACACATTGGAGAAGAAAACACTTGAAGAAGCCTTGGATGAGGCTGAGGCAAAAGCCTGGGCTGCTCTAGCTAATTACAAGTTTATGATGTTTGGCTACTGGGCAGCCATCTGGGTACACCTTAATAAGCTAGGGAAATTTAAGCGTCCGAATCCTTTTCATCCCCTAGTAGAGCTGGCTGGAAATATAAGGTGGGAGCAAGTGAAAAGTCTCGCGAGATAGGAACAGTACTAGGCTACTAGACAGGTCACCGCTCTGGAAATACCAGCGATAGGATGAATTTTAGCGGTGACTAAGTCGCCGATATCGTTGAGGGTTTCTCTTTCTACTGTAGCAATAACATCATAGGGTCCAGTTACCGTATCAACCGATTTCACCCCTTCTAGTTGCTTAAGAGCAGCAACAACATCCTTATTTCTACCCACTACTGTTTCAATTAGAACGAAAGCCTTTGCTGTCACTAAATTCACCCCCTTTTTGTGCCTTAAACTGCCTCAAAGTGATGCAAAGTGATGCAACTTGATGTAAACTAGCTCGAATTAGCACTTAGTAGCTTAAAGTGGCTACTTCTTCGCTTCTTTTTTCACCCCTTATTTCCTTACTTGACTAGCCTCATAGCTCTCAGGACATCTCTAAGCTCAGCCTTTTCTTCCTCATTGAGGCCAACAAGAGGTAATCTGACCTCTCCACCTCTTAAGCCGATGATATCCATTGATGCCTTCAGCATAGAAAAACCCATGGTCCCTCCCGCTAAACCAACGCCGGTGTGTGGACCATGATTTGCTGTCACTTTACCCTCAAAGCTAGAATAGGGAGCCATAGAGTTGATTATCTCATCTACTTTATTGGAATCTCCCGCAGTCACCGCCTCATATACTGAATATGACAGGTCTGGAGCGAAATTCGCCATGCCGCTGACAAAACCGGGGCAACCATACCGAGCTTCGAACGTAAACAGCAATTCAGCTAATCCACACAAGATGACTGTGTCTTCTGGGTCTACAGCCTTTCGCATTGCATAATAAGAGAAGACAGACGCCGTATTTTCTTTAACCGCGATGATATTTGGTATCTTGGATAACCTGGTCATTAAAGGCGGCTTTATCCAAGAGCCAGTTGGGCCAGGAAAATTATAAATCATTATGCCTATATTAACGCTTTCCGCTATCTGTTTATAATGTTGATACATACCCTCTTCCGTTGGAACCATATAGTAGGGAAGGATAACCTGAACCCCATCTGCCCCAACAGACTCAGCATACTGGCACATCTTGATGGTTTCACGCGTACTAGGCCGACCTACTCCCCCTGTTATTATTACATTTTTCCCTTTTACCTCTTCCACAACCATTTTGATAACGGCTTTGCACTCATCATCAGACATGTTATAAAATTCCCCTGTGCTTCCTAAAGGCGTGAAGATAAAATCTTTACCCACTGTACGCTCAAGCAACCAGCGCGTATTAGCTCGCATACCCTCTAAGTCAAGACTACCATCCTTATTGAACGGCGTGGTTTGAACAATGTCTACACCCTTCATCGCTTTTTTTAAATCACCTAATTGCATTATCTTTCCTCCTTTTTATGTTTTGTTTCCAGAGTTGGGCTCACTTTTTTACTTCGGCTTCTTTTTCGCTCTCACCCCATAGCGCCCGACGCCACCCCTTAACCTCGGGTCCAGCAGGTCTCTCACCGCATCACCAAACATATTTACACTGTAGACTACTATAGCCAGAGCAAGGCCGGGCCATATAGCCATCCACGGCGCTCGGAACATATAGTCACGCCCAGTGCCACTGAGCATACCTCCCCAGCTGGGAACCGGGGGAGGTATGCCATAGCCGAGAAAGCTCAACGCCTAATAGTCCGTCTTCTCAATACTTTCCGCCAAGCCCTTCATATAGCCGATGGCAAGTATCTTGCCCAGCATATAGTAACCGGGGGTACCGCCACTAATACGGTTATCAAATTCCATTTGGGGAGCATGGTCAGGTCGCATCGGTCCTTCAAAGCCAACTTCGTAATAGGCCTTCATTGCTTCAAGCATATCAACCCTGCCAGTAGGGTCATCATGGAAGACTTCTTGGAATCCTCCGGGTTCATTTACGGAACCCGCTACATTTCGGAAATGGGCAAAGAAAATCTTTTTCTTTTTACCGAAGTGGCGTATTGCCGCCGGGACATCTATACCCATCTCAGCAAAGCACCCTTGGCAGAAGGTTAGTCCTATGTTTTCACTGGGTACTATCTCAAGTAAGCGGTCAAATGCTTCCACACTTCTCAGGAGTAAGGGGAAGCCTTGTATTGGAGATATTGGTGGGTCCGAGGGGTGAAAAATGATGGTGACCCCTGCCTTCTCAGCCGTGGGGAGAGTCCCTTTGAGGAAGTAAGCAACGTTTTCCCATACATCCTCTTCAGTATAGGTACCATACTGGCTGGGTGGAGGATCATTCTTAACATCATCATAGTCGAACGCAGTTGAGGTTGCTCCTCCCCTTGTAGGCTTGTCAAGATATGTTCTCATCCAGCCTAAAGTGGGTGCCCCAAAGCCTGCTTGAATAACTTTGATACCAGCATCACCTAAATTCTTCAGTGACCTGCAAAAGTTTTCTAATTGTTCCTCTTTGCCGGGCAGGTTCCAGAATATCTTTTCCGCTCTGGGGGAACCCTCAAACACCTCATATCTGAGCCCATCTTTTTCGACTTGTCTTTTATCCTGCATTATATTAGCGTATTCCCAGACTTCGGATTCAGATTGCGGGCGAGGTCCAGGACCGATAACATCGGTGCACCCCAGTTGTTTCATTAGCTTTCGGTTCTCCGGCAGGAGATGGCGACCAGGAAGAATTACAGCAAATCTCATCTTAGACATAGTTTAATACCTCCTTTGTATATAATTCAGGCCTATTATGAAGAGAGGGGAGGGTCATTTCTCCCCTCTCTTAACCTATCACCTATCCCATATTGGAGCTGCCTAATGTCCCATCGTCGTCTTTAAGTCCTGGTCAATCCACCAGAAGGGAAAGAGGGCACTCAAGCTAGCGTCGTCCTGAAGGCTATACTCGCCATAGTAATTCTTTACCCATGGCCACCAATAGTTTCTTCCGGGGGAAAGGTATAGTGGTATCGTAAGAGCCTCAGGCACCACGATGAAGGTTAGTTCCTTAAGCCGGCGGTTTTGCTCAATAGGATCGAGCGTTACATTCAGCTCGTCGATCAGCTCATCAACGTGCTCGTTCCTATACATCGAGCGGTTATAAACCCCAGTCGACCTAACACCAGTATTAAAACCGTTCACAGGATCCGACCCTACACCCCCCTCGAGCAACAGGCCGTGGAATCCTACCTCGGGTATAGGGAATCCCGCTGCCTTATAGGTGGTATGTTCATGAGGGTCTAATTCAACTTCAACGCCAATCTTTGCCCACTGGTCTTTGAGCAGAGCAGCCTCCTCGGCCTGCTGGATCGATTCGGAGTTATACATAAGCTTTGTCTTAAAGCCTTCGGGGTAACCAGCGAGAGCCAACATCTCCTTGGCCAGTTCCGGGTTATAATCATACAGTATTTGGATATTTTCAGGCGTATCTTCCAAAGGAGTGTAAGCGGGATCGTCGGGCATGATCGGACTGTAAAATAATGGTGTCTCAAGTGACATCGCGGCCTTCTTAAATTCCCATCGGTCGGTGCCAATCACCACAGCTCGCCTCACGTTCAGATCATCAAATGGTGGCTCGTCAGCCCTAATGACTAACACCGCGGCACTCCCAGCACCGTAGACGAGACGTTCCATCTCAGGAACTTGTTTGTCAAGCATATCCCAGTAGGTGTTCGGCACAGCCCTAAACATGTCAAGTACCCCCGTTCGCAGGGCGGCTATTTGCGTAGACTCATCGGGAATGATGGGGCGTATTACCCGGTCTACAAATGGCATTTGATATTCCACGCCGTTTATGGTCGTTGTTCTCCAGTAATTAGGGTTCCTTAGAAAGCTCATATGAGAACCAACGACATACTCTTCGAACACAAATGCCCCGGTGCCCACCTGATTTTCCCACAGATCAGCACCAGCGGTTCTAACTTCAGGTGGACATACAAGGGCGCGATCCTCGTAGCCAAGGTAATACATTACCACAGGAGAATATTGCTGCAATTCAAGCTCAAGTGTGTACCTATCAATGACATGTACACCGTCTACGCTTAGCAAGCCATCGAATCTATCCTTCCACGGGCATTCCAAGAACTCAATTATGTCAGCGGCAATATCAGCAGCGGTAAGTTCCCTGTTTTCCATTACTTTTTTCACTGCGTTTGTGCCCTGCCACATAATCCCCGGCCGCACGTTCCACACTAGCTTGTCAAGATGAATCTCATAACTCTCAAGCAGATTACCCATCAAGTATTTTGGAGCTTGATACTGTATTGTTGTAAACGTAGATTCACCGGTACCACTGGCCCCGTACGTCTCGTTGTCACCTATGAATGGCCTCTCTTGCACATTTTCGACCCACCAGATGCCAGAATATTGTACATCGGCGAACGCTGGGCTTCCTGGGTCAGCTACCGCACCAAATATGGTGAGCGTGCCACCATATATCGGCTCACCAACTGCTGGCTCTTCCTCCTCCTCTTCTTCTTCCTCCTCTTCTTCTTCCTCCTCCTCTTCCTCCTCCTCCTCTTCCTCCTCCTCCTCTTGCTCCCCCGGTACTGCCTCACCGCAAGAGGCCAGCACTAAAGCGGCCACCAATAAGAAGCTCACCAACATCCATAAAATCTTGTGTTTCATAATTCCTCCTATTTTGATATTATTCCTCTGCCACATTCCTACCTAAAGTTTTGCTCCATAGGCATTAACCTCCCTTTTCTTCTTTTACCAGCTTCCTCACCCCATAGCGTCCGACGCCACCTCTCAACCTTGGATCCAGCAAGTCTCTCACCGCATCACCAAACATATTTATAGAATAAACTGTGATAGCAAGAGCCAGACCTGGCCATATAGCCATCCATGGGGCCATAAACATATATTTGCGCCCAGTGCCACTAAGCATGCCTCCCCAGCTAGGAGCCGGAGGGGGGATACCGAAGCCGAGAAAGCTGAGGCTAGCCTCAGCTAGAATTATTCCAGGCACCCGTACGCTAAACAGTACAATTAGGGTAGCCATAACATTGGGCAGAACGTGCCGGGTAAGTATTCTGGTGGTAGAACAACCAATAACCTGCGCCGCTTGCAGATACACATCCTCTTTAATGTTGATAGCAGCACCTCTTATTATTCTGGAACCACCAATTCCCCAGCTAATCCCCAAAACAATAATTATTGACCACATGCTTGCCCCTATGATGCTGACTAGGAGAATTAGAACTACTAGACCAGGCAAACACATCCAGGCATCAACGCCCCTCTGTATTATGAGGTCAACTTTACCACCCAGGTACCCAGACACAATACCTATAAGCGCAGAGATAACCGTAGCTAGAGTTGAAGCAGCCAAACCTACAATCACCGAAACGCGAGCCCCGAAGATGACACGACTGAGCAGGTCTCGTCCCAGGTTATCCGTGCCCAACCAGAACTGAGCTGATGGCTGACCTAGGAAATCTCCTACCCAGCATTCATTCATACCATAGGGAGCTATGAAATCGGCAAAGCTGCCAGTCAGCAGCAGGAGCAGGGTTATAACCGCACCTACAGCGCCCAACGGCTTCTCCTTTGCCAGTCTTATTAAGAAGCGGACAAGCCCAGAACGCCTTTTTGTTACCCTTACCATCTCTACCGACGTATCTCGTGTACCTTTATTCATTTTCAAGTTTCCCCTTTATTTATAACGAATCCTGGGGTCTAAATAGCTATAGGTCAGGTCAACTATTAGATTGGTTAGTATCAACATGAATGCGTAGACGACCACTACTCCGCAAACTACCAGCTTGTCTCGCTCCTTAATAGCACAAAACATTAGGCGGCCCATCCCGGGCAGACAAAATATGTTTTCTATAATAACCGTGCCCCCAATGAGGACAGGTATCCCAAGTCCTACCGTACTGATTATTGGGATTAGCGCATTCTTCAAGGCATGCCTTAGGACGACTACCCTCTCCCTGAGCCCTTTTGCCCAGGCAGTCCTGATATAATCCTGCCTCAGCACCTCCAGCATCATGGTACGGGTGATTCTCATGTTCATTCCTTGGCCACTCATGCCCAAAACAATAGCTGGTATTATGAACATTCCCAGGTTACCCACTGGGTCCTCAGTAAAATGGATGAGCATTATGGACGGCATAAAGCCCCACCACATTGCGGGGAAGACTATTACCAGTGTCGCCAGCCAGAAGCCAGGGATTGAGATACACAATATGGCATAGCTACGGGCTATATAGTCGCCCCACTTATCCTGCCGTAATGCTGAATATACACCTATAGGTATAGCCATTAGGTTGGCTATTACTAGACCCATGAAGCCAAGTTGAAAGGTTGTTGGCAACGCTCCACCCACTAGTTCAAGCACGGATATCTTTTGCCAATAAGACCATCCCAGGTTGCCTTGTAAAACACCGCTGAAACTGCCATCCGTCTGGTGAAGAAATCCCATCCAGCGTCCATAC
>DATKVW010000002.1:0-2184 GCA_035529875.1 Dehalococcoidales bacterium
AAATACCCGTTGACGAGCTGCCTGATGATGTTAAGTCTTTGATGGAGCTTATAACTTCCACGAGAAGTGGTCTTCGGGATAAAGAACTATGGGAGTATGCCGATAAAATTCGGGATAGGCTGGTAGAGCTTGAAATAGCCCTGGAAGATACCCCTAAAGGCACCGTGTGGAGGCGCAAGCGGTAGACTGATGCTAGAGGAGAGTCAAAGAGAGGCGAAGCCTCTCTTATATAACTAAATCCCCTTCCCCTTGTTAAGGGGAAGGGGAAAAAGGGGATAGGGTTGATAAACAATATTACAGGGCTTATATGGAGGTAAAAATGTGGCAGAATATAGCCTTTATTTTGATTAGCCTTGGTATACTGGCTTTAATCGGCTATGGAGTTAAGGGATTTTTCCTGGCATCTGATATTCCACTGCTCATCAGGATAGCTGTCGGTGCCATCAGTGCCGGGGTACTGGTTCTTCTGGGCATAGTCATCAAGGACAGGTTATCCAAAGCCAAAACAGATAAATTTAAGGGGGTAGAAAGATGATTATTACCACCGCCGACAAGATAGAGGGTAAAACTATCAGTAAAACCATCGGTCTGGTCAGAGGCAGCACTATCCGTGCCAGACATCTAGGCAAGGATATTATGGCTGGGTTGAGGGGGATAGTGGGCGGCGAGATAACCGAATACACCAAGATGATGGCTGAGGCTAGGGAAGAAGCTATCCAGCGAATGATAGAGGATGCCGAAAAACAGGGGGCTAATGCCGTAGTCGGCATGAGGTTCAGCACTTCAATGATAATGCAGAACGCCGCTGAGGTGCTCGCCTACGGAACTGCCGTGGTGGTGGAATAATTAACCAAGCACTTTGCTGAGGATATAGCCAATGCCCAAGAGAAACTGGGTCAGCAGGACAACCAGAACATTATTCGCCATCGCCGGCACTATTATTTCCTCATATCTCAGGGCACCCTGAATTGCCTTTACGGCAAAGGGAATAGTTAACAAGGCTATCAAGGAGAAAAGTGGCATCATTCCGGCAGCCACACTGCCTGCTATCCATAAATAAACTACTACTGTCAGAACTGAATAGACTATGCTTGCCCTCGCCTGTCCCATAGTAATGGGCAGGGTTCTTCTGCCCGCTTTCCTATCGGCTTCTGTATCAGGAAATTCGTTTAGAAGGAGAAGATTATGCACCAGAATCCCTGACGGTATGGAAGCGACAACAATCGCCCAGTTATAACTAGCCACCTGAACAAAGTAAAATCCTAGAATGGGCAAAGCTCCCAGCCCCACCCCGGGAGCCCACTCCGGCCATCTCAGCCTGGTTATTACCGGTGTGTACAACAGAATGCATATTGCGCCTACTACAAGCAACGGTAACAGGAACCAGCCGGTAACTGCTACGAAATAAACACCTATAGGCACTGCTATCAGGAAAGAGACCAGTCCAAACCAGAAGACTTGCCTCGGATTAAGCAAACCTGAAGGAAGGATGCCACTGCCACCACTGAAAGGAGTTCTTATTGTCTCCAGGTCTACTCCACTTCTATAGTCAAAGTATTCGTTAAGTACGTTTACGCTAATATGGCAGAAAAGTAGCCCGATGAAAGCTAACAGAGCATGACCAAGATGAAAGGCACCATCATACCAGGCGATACAGGTACCAAGGAAAGCTAACACAGCAGGAAGAAGTAAAAACGAAGGTCTGGTCTCAAGAAACCATATCTTCAGCTTCATTTTTTCCTATGAGCCCTCTCAACATGCTTCTGGCAGCACTTCTCGTGCACATAAACAGCGCATTTAGCATAATAGTAAATATAGGCTCTGGCTTCTTTCCCACAAACAGGACAATTCACCGGATAACTCCCTGAGATTATTTATCAACCTCACCCTGAATATTTATCTAATTCTTACCTCATCTCCTACCTCGGCGTTAAGAAAGGTAGAAGCATTACCCCCACTCAGGGATACTTCAAGGTAGCCACTACTACCAACGAGGGCTAGTAACCCGCTGCTCCCGGCATAGGTCCGACTTAACCCGGCAATACGCTGGTTACCAACCTCAATAGTTATCGGCTGTTTTAGTAGTGATAGGTGCTCACTCTTAATATCAGTAATCAGGTTACCAAAGTTATCAATGTGGAGGATATGGCCGATAAGTGTGCCATCTGGAGCTTGATATGGATA
>DATKVW010000003.1:0-3884 GCA_035529875.1 Dehalococcoidales bacterium
GTGAAGGGGACTTACCGAATACTTGCCCGAGAATACCACCCGGACAGTAAGATACATCCTGACCCGAAGAAATTCCAGGCAGCCACCGAAGCCTACAATGCTATTTTGGAAGAAAGAAGGGATAAGGCTGAGGCGAAGAAGGAGGGTTAATGCCCAAGGAACTGCGCCGGCGCCTGCATGCCGTAGACCCCGACCTTACCATAATCTCTGGGGGAGCCCACAGGCGTGCTCGTAGAACTACAGAGGCGGACTGGGGGAAGGCTGCCGGTGTAATCTGCAGGAAATGTGGGCGAGAGGTCTTTAGAAGCCGCGACGGGCTATGCTTTTCTTGCTGGGAGAAAGAGAATGAGTTTGAGATTCGGGATAAAGCGGGTATCCTTAATCTGCTTCCTGAATCAGTGATTATGGATATCGTTCATCTGGCCAGGAGAGAAGAGTAGCAGGGGGGGCAGTCTAAACACAAAAGAGGGGTGAAAACCACCCCTCTTTCATTTATCCCTGGTCTTATTCGGCTTAGCCGGCGCCGCCGAAGGTGTAGACCTTGCCGAAAAGCGGAGACCCGGCCTTAGCACGTGACTTGCGATGGTAGACTCCAGTCTTAAGGCCCTTGCCTTCCATGCAGTCCTTCATCCTGACATTTCTCTCAGCGCGTTTCTCGATGCCGAGAGTGGTAGCCGCGCAGGCAGTGAAGGCAGCCTTTACCTTAGGGGTACCCGCGCCGGGAGCACTAGGGGATCGGCTAAACACGGTTACGTGTTTCTTAGCCTGGACCGCCTGAATCTGACCTACCGGGGGCATTATGGGTGAAACTCGTTTCCAAGGTGCTGGCATGTCATTCCTCCTTCTTTAGAATTTTTATTACCCACTCGACTCGATGGGTGCTTTTTCGGTCTCAGCGACCGGTGAAGCCTCTTTTAATAACTCGACAGGTTGGAGGGGGTCAAGAGTAGTGACGAGTTTGCCTGTGTCTGTTGAAACGACTATGACCGGGGCAAGTGGCAACTCGTTAGTCGCCCAAAACTGGTAGGCCTCGTCATCTTCGTCCATATTAGCCACGATTGCCTCGCCAGATGCAATTTCCTCTGCCCATCTTTCTCGGAAAACAGCTTCGGCTTCCTTACAGGGTGGGCAATCCTCGGCATTACCTATTAGTAAAGTGAGATTTATTTTACAACTCCTCTTTAACAGCTCTTGGGCACTAGGGATTCCCCTGGCTCGCAACCTAGCCTGAAAACCTCAGGCACCCGGGATTTCAGTCCGCCCCCAAGAGCATTACTAGCATATCTTGTTCACTCTAGCTCTGTCAAGGTCTCACACAGATCTTGCACTTCTTACAGCAGCCGTTAATATCCAGTGGCCCACCGCACTTAGGGCATTTTTTCATACTCGTATACCTCACTCGGTTACCACTGGGGCGACTGTCTCACCACGGGGAGCGTCTTCCTGGTCGTGTTCCTTGAAGATGTCCTCAAGCGGAACCCTGCTACCAGGCCAAAGAGCTTCGGGGGCAATAGTGCCGATAATCTCCTTCCTGAAGTCTCTCGCCTGGTGGGAGAAGGCAGGGTATTCGTTATCATACTTGCCACTTTTGGCGGCCTTATCGGTGCTTTTCGGTCCAACCTCTCTTACCCACTCTATGACATGGTAATAGACATCGGGGTTGTCAACCATAGGTACTGTTTCCTCACAGAGAGATTCTAGGTCTAAAAGATGCTTCTGGCTGCCACAGTCGCATGGTACTCCATGGACA
This sequence comes from Dehalococcoidales bacterium, assembly GCA_035529875.1. GTDB lineage: Bacteria > Chloroflexota > Dehalococcoidia > Dehalococcoidales > DATKVW01 > DATKVW01. The sequence continues at coordinate 1,751 of DATKVW010000003.1, forward strand.
ATCATCCGCTGTGCATAGTGCCTTTCCATGCGAAGCAGGAGCTTGCCTATCTCACGGTTCTGGTAGTCTACTGTGTCTTCTGTAGATAAACCACCTTCTCGAGAGGGGAGATGCACCTTCTGCCGACGTGGCTCCAGGTAACCTTTCAGGTCTTCATATTCTTCGGAGATTTCCTCCGGAGGGTTCTCAGGGGGTGCCTCGGCTGGTTTGGCATGGGACTCGCCCAGGATCTCCTGCAGGTCCTTGAGGGCTTTCTTATTATCGGGGGGCCTGACGAAGAGGCGCTCCAGGGGAAGTTTTGCCACTTGCTCAGTTATAAAGCCCATCCAGTTCATCTTTGTTCTCCACCTCAATAGTAACCCTAGCCCTATATCTTGTCAAGCCTCTTCTTTAAGGGTGCTGGTAGAGGTGCTGGCAAGGGCGCTGGTAGAGGTGCTGGTAATAGTGCTGGCAAGGGTGCTGGTAAGGGCGCTGGTAACCTTGACAAAGGTGCTGGTAAGTGATTATTATTAAAGAAAAAGGAGGTCAATATGGCATCAAAGCAACAGGTTTTCGGGATTTTGTATAAGGCAAGTGCTGCCTTAGGCCGTGAAGAATTAGGCGAGAAAGTGGGACAACCAGTGCGCGAATGGCAAACACAATTAAAAGGGTGGATGGATAAGGGGTTTATCAAGGATACTGGCGACCAGCACTATGTTCTCACTGATACGGGGAGGGAGGAGTCACTCAAAGAGGGGGAGCTTAAGGGTATTGAAGATATCGAAAATCTCGTCATAGACGATTCTAAACAGACTGTGCCAGGTGGCAATGGGGAAGAGGGCGCTAGCAAAATAGCCGTTGCCACAACTGAAAAACAACAGTTCCTTAGGCTTGGCAAGCTCAGTGGGGTTGTCCCGCTGTCCCTCATTGTGCAAACAGCTGATTATGTCTGGGAAGGGGGGGATTACAAAAACATGGTCTGGGTGGCTCAGGCAATGCAAGAGCTAGGCCTCGACAAAGATGTTCGCTCCCGCTGGTGGCACTGCTGGCGAGCAAAGATGCGTCAGCCTATCCCTGGCGACCTATCCCCCGAATTTCTTCTTTCTGAAAGCAAAACGGACGATAAAAAGGAGGGTAAGAAGGAAGAGGGTGCTGGTAAGAGAGACTACATGTTAAGTGAAGATGATCAGCCCACTCGCGTTGGCGAGGGATTGGGCGACCTTGACTATAAAGACGCACTGGACCTGGCCAAACTAAGGACAGCCAGAAGAAAGGACGCCTCCCCACCTAGTACCAGCTCTCAGATCGATGACGTTATAAAAATAGTTAATCTTGTTAAGTCCACAGAGGGGGAAAAGGCGGTAGGGAAATCCTATATCGTCAAGCCTGGTGAAGATGGCAGCTCGGTGGTAGAAGAAGTAGAGTCCGGTAAGCCCATACTCGTACAATCATCACCAGCAGCAAAGCAAGGCCCCAGCTATTATGTGGACAGCGAAAGCGGCACGGTGAAGGAGCTAACACCCGGGCAGCCGCTGGTTATTGTCAAGGAGGCACCAAAGCCAGCTACCACCGGCGGCACTCATTACCTGATAGATAACAAATCAGGAGAGGTCAAGGAAGTTGCCCCGGGGCAGCCAGTGATTATTATCCGCGAGAGCGGACAAGCGCAGTCAACGCCCATTCAGGTGAAAGACAAGGATGGTAACCCCATGGTTCTTGACCTGAGTACCTTTATAAGATTAGAGGAGCACCGCGACAAGCAGCGCCGCGAGGAAGAGAGCCACGAGACTAAAATGGAGATAGCCAAGAGCTTCAAAGATATGCTGAACCTCACAGGCAAAGCCCTGTCTAACACAATTGGAGGGGAAGGGGAAGAGAAATGAAAAGTCGCCTGGGGAAGTTCGGCAGCCGCTTTGCCTTCGAGTTTTTTATTGAGACCATGCATGGCCAGATAGTTAAAGGCCTCCGGAAGTATCTTGCTGGGATACAGCCGGATGCTATCCCTGGAATGGTAAGAAAAAGTCTCTTTCCGCCTCTGGAGAAACTGGATTTTACCGCGATAAGCGACAATGTCGAACACTTTGAGAAGGTATCTCTGGTCAGGCTTATGGAGCTTGTTGCCGAAGCCCGCCCCGACCTGGCTACTGCTATCCAG
>DATKVW010000004.1:0-2149 GCA_035529875.1 Dehalococcoidales bacterium
TCAGGTAATTGATAAACTAGCCTTTCCATCACAGCGCAAGCTGGGAAAGGCAGAAGCCTTGCTACCTCACATTGGTAGCGAAGCAAGTGTAGTACCTGAAGAGGACGAGGAAGAGGAAGTGTAGTTCTGTATTTTATGCTCTGGAACTACTTCCCTATGGAGCTGACAGTTGCCATGATTTTCCTTCAGTAGTAATGGCTGGAGCAATTACCATCTCAACCTTGTGCATTTCTTGAATGGTAAGCACCCCACAGATGCCCATTGCCGTACGAATAGCACCGACAAGGTTTTGGCTACCATCAGTTACAGAAGCAGGGCCAAAGAGAATCTGCTTTAGTGTGCCCGTGGTACCAACTTTTATTCGGGTTCCTCTAGGGAGCGCTGGGTGTGGGTGAGACATACCCCAGTGATAGCCTCGCCCGGGCGCTTCTTCGGTTTGGGCAAAAATGGAGCCTAGCATTACGGCATCGGCACCGGCAGCAAAGGCTTTGCACAAATCTCCACCCCTACGAAAACCGCCGTCGATAATCACCGGTACATATCTGCCCGACTCACCCAGGTATTTATCTCTAGCCGCAGCGCAATCTATGGTGGCTGTTATCTGGGGGACACCAACACCAAGGACTTCCCTGGTAGTGCAAGCCGCCCCCGGTCCTACACCTACCAAAACTCCAGAGATTCCCGTTCTCATAAGTTCTAAACAGGCGCTATAGCTTACACAGTTACCGACAATAATAGGCACAGATATGGACTCGCGAAGCTCGGGGAAGATTAGTCCACGATAGCTCCTAGATATGTGCCGGGCACTGGTAACTGTAGACTGGACTACAAGAATGTCAGCTCCGGCTTCAGCAATTATCGGAGCCAAGCTCTTAGTATTAGCTGGTGCCACTGAAACAGCACATACCGCCCCTGATTGTTTAATCTCTTGTATTCGTTCGCCGATAAGATTTTCCTTAATCGGTTGAGAATAGACTTTTTGGAGAAGGGGAGTAATTTCAGCATCAGATACTTGAGCAATCTCAGTCAGTATCTCCTGAGGATTGTCATACCGAGTCTGTATTCCTTCCAAATTAAGAACAGCAAGCCCGCCTAGCCGGCTCAGCAGGATAGCGAAATTAACATCGGTCACGGCATCCATTGCTGAGGCTATAATGGGAATGGAGAAGGTAAAGTTCTCTACCTTAAAATCAATGTTTGTCTGGTCAGGATTGATGGTTATATCTCCAGGCACTATAGCCACTTCATCAAATCCATAAGAACGCCGGAGTTGCTTAAATTGATGAGTAGCCATTTTTGCTCTCCTTTCTTAAACAAAGACTATATCAAAGGCAGAGGGTCAAAGTCAAGGAATTTTAGCCATTATAGACGAATGATAAAGAATAGGCTATAATAACTGAATTAGAGAAGATAAAAGGTAATGCCTATCCTTTATGTTGTGGCTACTCCCATTGGTAATTTAGATGACATTTCTTTGCGTGCCCTCCGTACCCTGCGTGAAGTGAAGCTTATTGCCGCTGAGGATACACGCAAGACGAAACGACTTCTTACTACTTACGATATTAAGACGCCAGTGACGAGTTATCATGAGCACAATAAGTGGACTAAACTGGATTATATTCTAAATTGCCTTGAAGGTGGGGATGTAGCTCTGGTTTCTAATGCTGGAATGCCGGGTATATCTGACCCCGGCTATGAATTAATTGTGGCTGCTAACCAGCGAGGCATCTCGGTTGTTCCCATTCCGGGACCTTCGGTTGTTATAACCGCGCTCGTTATCTCCGGGCTGCCCACGGACAGGTTTAGCTATATTGGTTTTTTGCCGCATAAGGTGAATAGCAGACGGCGTCTTCTAGAATCTATTACTGATGAACATGGCACTATTGTAGCCCTGGAATCTCCTCACCGCCTACTAGCTGCACTGAATGATATACTGCTTATTCTTGGAGATAGAAAAGTAGCCGTTTGTCGCGAGCTTACTAAGATTTATGAAGAGGTTTTCAGGGGGACGATAAGCCAGGCTATAGAACACTTCACTGAGCCAAGGGGTGAGTTTACCTTAGTTATTGAGGGCAAGAAGGAGAGGGATAAGCCGCAATTGACAAAAGATATTGAGAGGCAGTTACATCATATGCGTCTGTCCGGAGTG
>DATKVW010000005.1:0-8414 GCA_035529875.1 Dehalococcoidales bacterium
GTTAGCTATTTCTGGAAGAGTGCTTGGTCTTCAGCCCTTTAGCAGGCAGTTTTAGCTTCAAAAAGTGGCACGCCTAGAGGGATTCGAACCCACGACCCTCGGTTCCGAAGACCGATGCTCTGTCCGCTGAGCTATAGGCGCTAAATTAGTGGGGTGAGTGGAGGGATTCGAACCCTCGCTCTCCAGGGCCACAACCTGGCGCCTTAAACCACTAGGCCACACTCACCATGATAGTGTTAGGTCGCTCACATTATAGCTAAAAACCTCAGTCCTTTCAAAGGTAACGTTATTTTGTAGCCAGCTCTACTACAGTAACCCCGGCACCGCCCTCACCATAGTTACCCGGTCGGTATGATTTGACCAAGGGGTGCCTGGCAAGTTGTCCCCGGACCGCCTGACGCAAAGTCCCGGTTCCTTTACCATGGATTACCCTGACTTGGTATAAACCGGCCATAAAGGCATCATTCAGGTATCGGTCTAGCTTAAACAGAGCATCATCTATGGTTAAGCGACGGAGATGCACCTCGTTTTGTGGCTGGTTGGTTAGCATACCATTTATTCTCCCCCAAGAGCGGTTACTCCGTCGCCGATTGTAACACTATGGTGGGGAATAGGGCAATTTGTTGGTCAAAATTTGTATAGTTTTGGGTTAGCCGGACTTTTTTAATGAATTTTTAACGGGGAACCTATTGACATTTTGCCATTTGGCGAATTATAATACTTATATGACTACTATGAGTAACAATTTAGGCAAGATAATCAAGCAGCAGAGAGTTGCGGCGGAACTGACGCTTAAGGAGTTGTCGGCTGTATCAGGTATATCTTCGTCATACCTGGGTCGGGTGGAAAGGGGGGAGCGTTTCCCCTCAGCTCGGGTTCTACGGAAAATCGCCAAGCCTCTGGGTTTTGAGGAGGGTGAGTTATTTTCCTTGGCCGGTTACCTGTCTCCCCAAACACCGAGTATGGCTGAGGCGAATCCAGACTATAGTAGCGGTCGGCTGGATCCTTATGTAGCCAAAGTGTTAGCCCAGGAGTCGGTTGATGTACAGCGTGCTGTTATTGGCCTTCTCAATATCTTAAAGAGCATTGCCAGGGGTGCGACCTAAGGAAAAAGGTGCTCAACCGCAGGTCTGAGTAATACCTGTCCTTCATTTTAATTTCCGCTGAATCTCTGTTTTCTAATTGAGCTTTATCAATTGATAGTGATTATTGACCTTACCCCCTTTGTCCCCCTCTCCTTCAAAGGAGAGGGAGACAGATTTTAGAGAGGGGCTAACGCCCCTCTTAGACACTCCTGCTTAAATACGCTTCTGCCGTCAAAAAAAGAGCAAGAACATTTAGAGAGGGGTGAAACCCCTCTCTAAATTCCCCCTTCCCTTACCCAGGGAAGAGGGTCAGGGGGATAGGTTTCTAAATAATCTATCAACTTTCTCTTGATAAATATGCGTTTTGGTAGTATAGTTTAGCTTTAGATGGTAGCAATAGACTTTTTCGGTCGTCTAACTGAATCCCGAGCCTTATCACTTTTGACCAAGGTAAGTCATTTTCTCATCGAGCAGGGCATAGAGTCCTATATTGTGGGTGGGTTTGTGCGGGATGTCCTGCTGGAACGAGATACGGCTGATATTGATATTACTGTCGCTGGCAATGCTCTGGAAATTGCATCCAGGGTAGCTGATAATCTCGGCGGTAAGTACGTTCTGTTGGATAAAGTAAACAGGGTGGGTAGAGTGGTTCTCAGAGACGAGAGACAATGGGAGATTGATTTCTCTACATTTGAGGGTAGTATTGAACAGGACCTGAGACGGCGTGATTTCACCATAGATGCCATGGCAGTTGACCTTAGCCAGTTAGGTAAGGAGTGTACCGAGATTCAGCTTATTGACCCGTTGCATGGCTGGGATGACCTTCAGCAGGGTGTAATCAGGGTTGTTGCCGAGACAGCGTTTACATCGGATGCGGCGCGCCTGTTGCGGGCAGTAAGGTTAACTGCCGAGCTTGGCTTTAGTGTTGATAAAGGAACCGAGGCTCTAATCCGACGCCACTCTCATCTTATATCCGGTGTAGCCGGAGAGCGGGTGAGGGAGGAGCTGTTACGACTTCTGGCAGTTCCTCGGGCTGGTCAGCTGTTGTCCTATCTTGATGGACTGGGTTTGCTGACGGCATTGATTCCAGAACTGGCTCAGGTAAAGGGGGTCAGCCAGCCTAGAGTACATTTCTGGGATGTCTTTGACCATTCCATCCAGACTGTAGTTGCTGTTGATTTTCTGCTCAGGCAGGGTGAATGGCAATATGCCGGCAAGGAAGTCCTGGCTGCTGTCCCGTGGTCAACAGCACTGGCTCAGCACTTTGACCAGGGAGTCAGTAGTGGTAGCACCAGAGGGTTACTCCTTAAGCTGGCGGCACTTCTTCACGATGTTGCCAAGCCTCAGACTAAGAGTATTGATGCCGAAGGTCGGACGCGGTTTTTAGGGCATGACAGAGAAGGAGCAGCAATAGCCTCCGGTATTTTGGAAAGGTTAAGATTTAGCACCAAAGAGATAAAGCTGGTGGAAATTATGGTGAGGTATCATCTCCGCCCAACACAGATGAGTCACGAGGGGCTTCCCACACCCAGAGCTGTTTATCGTTACTTTCGTGATACCGGTGAGACCGGGGTTGATGTACTGTTTTTGAATCTGGCCGACCATCTTGCCACCAGGGGACCGCATTTAAAACTAACCCATTGGCAGGAGCATGCCCAAATAGTAGAATATGTCCTGGCTCAGCGTTTTCAAGAGGAAAGAGTAATTGTTCCTCCCAAGCTGGTTAGCGGGAATGATGTAATCAATATCTTTGGAATGAGCCCGGGACCTAGAATAGGAGAACTGCTGGAGGCAGTGCGTGAGGCACAAGCCTCAGGGGAGTTAGCTACCAGGGAAGAGGCTTTGTCCTATATTCGTGAGCATTTATTGAGTAAGGCAGTGTAAGTAGATATGTCAAAACGAAACATGCTGGTTCTTATGACGATATTAGTCCTTTTTGTGTTTGTTCTGTGGGTAATTTTGCCCCTGGACAGTGAGCGGTTTGGGCGACAGGGAATTCGGTTGGGGCTGGATTTACAGGGCGGTATGCATATGGTTTATCGGGTTGATTTGTCCCAGGTAAAACCAGATGAGCAGGCTGATATTATTGATGGAGTGGTAGAGGTTATCAGGAACCGAATCGACCCTCTGGGAGTAAGGGAGCCGGTTATCCAGAAACAGGGTGAAGACCGGATAGCCGTTGAATTACCCGGTCTGAGCATAACGGATAAAGAGAAGGAAAGGCTGTCGCGGGTGGCATTATTGGAATTCGGCGAGCTGGCAGATGAGGAAGAAGAAGCGACATGGGAGAATGCGAGGGGCAGATGGAAACCGGCTACGGCAATAATTGACGGCGAGGAGAAGGAACTAACCAGCCGATATTTTAAAGAAAATACCTATGTAGACCGGGATAATCTGGGTAATCTGCTGCTTATTTTTGAGTGGGATGAAGAAGGCAGCAAGATTTCAGAAAAGGTTACCGGCCGTTTGATAAACCAGCCTCTGGGCATATTTGAAGGCGGTGACTCGTTGCTGGGAGAAGATGGTAGACCCATCGCACCTATTGTTCGTTCCACGATTACAGATAAAGGTCAGATTGAGGGACTAAGCTATGAGGAGGCTACCAGTATATCCGGTCAGTTAAACGCCGGTCGTTTACCGGTGGCTCTGGAAATACTCTATGACCAAACCGTATCACCTTTGCTGGGCGCCGACTTTATTGATATGGGTACCAAGGCAGGATTAATCGGCATAATATTGGTGATGCTGTTTATGATTATTTACTATCGCCTGCCCGGGGTTCTGTCCGGTCTGTCTCTAATCTTTTACGGGGCTTTAGTGCTAGCCATATTCAAGCTGATACCGGTTACCCTCACCCTGGCTGGCCTGGGTGGCTTTATCATCTCTATAGGTATGGCAGTAGATGCCAATGTGCTTATCTTTGAGCGGATGAAGGAGGAATTGAGGACGGGGCAGACACTGGGGGCAGCTATTGAGGCTGGTTTTAACCGTGCCTGGACAGCCATCAGGGACAGCAACATAACTACCTTTATTGCCTGTGGCATTTTGTATTGGTTGGGTAGCAGTATTGTCGCCAGTGCTCCGGTGATGGGTTTTGCCCTTACCCTGTTTATCGGTGTGGCGGTAAGTATGTTTACCGCCATCACGGTTACCCGTACCTTCCTGCGCCTGTTTGTTGGTAGCCGATGGGCAAAGAGGGCTTATTTATTTACTCCATATATAGGAAGAGGATAATGCTGGATATTGTAGGTAAAAGATTCTGGTTTCTTATTATTTCGGGTATTTTCACCCTGCTCTGTGTCATTTTTCTGGCGGCTTTTGGTCTTAGAATGGGGATTGAATTTAGCAGTGGTTCAATGATAACCTTGAACTTTGACCAGAAAGTAGAGCAGTCTGATTTGCAGGGGGAACTGGCTAGTTTAGGCTATACCAATGCTATTGTTCAGACTACCGGTGCCGGTGATTTCTTTATCCGCACCCGTGAATTAAGCGGTGAGGATAAGACAGCACTGGAGAGTGGCTTAACTGCCAGGTTCGGTTCGCTTACGGTGAGGGAGTTTGATTCAGTATCGCCGATGATAGCCACGGAGACAGCGCGTAATGCACTTATTGCAGTAATTATAGCGTCAATTGGTATACTGCTGTATATCACCTGGGCGTTTCGCCATATGCCCAGCCCCTTCCGCTACGGAACCTGCGGCATAATCGCCCTGGTGGTCAATGTGCTGGTGGTATTAGGTGTTTTTGCTGTCCTCGGTGCTATGTTTGGCTGGGAAATCAATTTGATGTTCATTACCGGTGTTTTAGCTGTTATCGGCTATAGTGTGAATAATACTGTGGTCATCTTTGATAGAATACGGGAGAATTTGAAACGGGGGGTAAGCCCTCACTTTGAGCTTATAGTAAATAACAGCCTGGTTGAGAGTCTGAGCCGTTCCTTCAATACCAGTCTCACCACACTAATTGTGGTGATGGCTTTACTCCTCTTTGTTGGGGCAACAATTCAGAATTTTGCCGTAGTTTTACTCATTGGCATCGTTTTTGGCACTTTTAGCTCGCTTTATATTGCTCCGCCCCTCTTGGTAGTCTGGGAGAATAGCGAGTGGGGAAAGTTTGTTAAACGACCATCTCTGGTGCGTCCACTAGCCCGAAGAATACTATCGCTAGGAAAACGACGCCCCAGCTAAAGCTAAGGACAGTTGATGAAGTTACTTATTTACCTCACCCCCTGTGTCCCCCTCTCCAACCTACACTCCCCCCTTCTCTTATCAAGGGAAGGGGGTCAGGGGGATAGGTTGATAAGCAATATCAAAAAGTAAGTGATGGATGATGTTTTCTACCAGAAGCGGTGTGGCTAAGCTTTTTCTCCCTAGGACAGGTTATGGATTTCCGTTATGGACTTAAGCAGGGGAGCAATATCGGGTACCCCGCCTTACAGGGAAAGCTAAGGGAGGGTGATGGGCAGTGTTTTCTACAAGAACGGGTGTAGCTAGACTTTCTCTCCTTGTTGTCATCAGCCTGGTTGTGCTCAAGGTAGCAGTGGCTATCGTAACCGGTAGCCTCAGTATTATTGCTCAGGCTGCGGACAGTTTTCTCGACCTCTTTGCCGTAGCTGTCATCTTCTTTGCTATTGGTATCGCCACCAAGCCGGCTGATGATAAACACCCTTTTGGTCATGGCAAGGTGGAAGACATTGCGGCAGTGGTACAGGCACTGCTGATTGTAACTGCCGGTGGTTTAATAATCTATTCAGCAGTGCGCCGAATGATATCGGAGGTTACCATAGAGATGACCGGAGCCGGGATAGGGGTAATGCTGTTTTCAATAATAGTCAGCATTTTCCTTTCACGCCACTTGCTCCGGGTATCACGAGCAACAGATTCGATAGCATTAGAGGCAATGGCTCACAATATTGCTGCCGATGTCTACTCCGCGGCAGCGGTACTGGCTGGACTAATAGCTATATACTTTACCGGAATCAGTATTCTTGATCCTATTATCGCGCTACTGGTAGCTTTATTTATCCTGAAAGTGGCTTATGATGTGATGAAGAAGTCATATGGGGGGTTAATGGACGTTAGATTATCTGAGGTCGAGGAAGCTGAGATACAGTCTTGCATCGTGGAACATTATTCCGAGCTGGTCAGTTTCCATAAACTACGTACTCGCAAAGCAGGAAGCCAGCGTTATATAGACCTGCACCTGGTAATGCCCAAAAATACTACTGTAGAAGAAGCACACCAGTTATGTGACCACCTGGAGGAGGACATAAAGACCAGGTTGCTTGATGCCAGTGTAACCATTCATGTTGAACCTTGTAACATGGAGTGCGACCAGTGCTCTGTTTCCTGCAATCTGCGTAAGCGAAGCCACTAACACAATTGGTGTATTTCCTTTATGGACTTAAGCAGGGGAGCAATATCGGGTACCCCGCCTTACAGGGAAAGCTAAGGACAGTTGATGAAGTTACTTATTTACCTCACCCCCTGTGTCCCCCTCTCTAACCTACACTCCCCCCTTCCCTTATCAAGGGAAGGGGGTCAGGGGGATAGGTTGATAAGCAATATCAAAAAGTAAGTGATGGATGGTGTTTTCTACCAGAAGTGGTGTGGCTAAGCTTTCTCTCCCTAGGACAGGTTATGGATTTCCTTTATGGACTTAAGCAGGGGAGCAATATCGGGTACCCCGAATGCATACTTTGACGGCCCTATGGGGTCTTCAATCTTGTTGTTATCCAGAAGAATATTGAAGGTGGCATTTATTGAGGCGGCTAAGGCGGGGAGATTATAGCCACCCTCTAGCGTGAAGACCAGACGACCACCACATAACTCATCAGCCAGTCCTTTTATAATTCTTATCATTTGGGCAAAGCCGGTAATGCTTACCTGCATAAAGGCAATACCATCCGCCCAATGGGCGTCATAACCGGCAGAGACCAGGATGAGCTGGGGCTTAAAGCGCCTGACAGCAGGGACGATAATCTGGGCAAAGGATTGTAGATATTCAATATCACCGCAGCCTGATGGCAGGGGAATATTAACTGTGGTTCCTTTAGCCGTCCCACTGCCGATTTCCTCCACACTACCAGTTCCCGGGTAGAATGGATACTGGTGAGTGGACACATAGAGCACCCGGGGGTCATCGTAGAAGGCTTCCTGGGTGCCGTTACCGTGATGCACATCAAAATCAATGATGCCAATGCGTTCCAGTTTGTATTTGGCGAGGGCGTATTTGGCGGCAATAGCTATATTGTTGAATAAACAGAAGCCCATAGCCTGGCGAGCGGTGGCATGGTGCCCCGGGGGTCTGACCAGAGCCAAGGCACTGCTTACCTCTCCATCCATCACCGCCTCGGTGGCGGTGATGAGACCGCCGGCAGCGTAACGAGCTGCCTCATAAGAATCGGATGACACTATCGTATCCGGGTCAAGCCAATCGCCGCCCTGATTGGCTACGCTCTCGACGCGTGATATATGCTGTTTATCGTGAACCAGTGACAATTCTTCAATAGAGGCAGCGCGGGGTTTGATGGGTGTCAGCTGCTGGCTGAGTCCGGTCTGTTCCAGGCAAGAAATGATAGCCTCTAACCTCCGGGCGTTTTCTACATGGGTTCCGGTATCATGTTTGAGATAGATGGGGTTATAAACAATGCCTACTTTCATTAGCATGTCTCCCTTTTAGCGAAACTAGATAGTTTTTCCTGCCGGTTAAATCCGTGTTAAGTTTTTACGGGGCTCTTTTGACCAGTGATTTGGACATATGGACAATCCATTGCCAGTGCAGAATTACATGTATGATAACCACTACCAGTAGAGCTACGGCTGCCCAGTCATGAATGTCAATCCAGGTGTCTCTTGGGATTGTCCCGAAGGTTAATGTTCCTCCATCACCACCCTGCCAGTCTCTTCCTGCCCCTGCTCCACACTTGGGAAAGGCGAGCCAGAGAACAAAGCCTGATATTACTTCAACGAGGGACAGTAGAATCAAGGTGATAGCTAGAATAAAATTCCGTGTCGCCTTCCTCAATACCCCGATTCCCCGAAAACACTATTCCCTATCTATCATTATAACACATATTGACTGGCGAGGGGCTAAACTACCAGCTTTATCCCCGATATCAGGAACCACCCGCCAAAGCCAACCAGTAACAGGCTGCAGGCAATAAACAACCATTCCTGAAATTTCCTGCCCCAGAGGGTGTGGGTTCGGTAGATTATAATGGCAACGAATGACAGCCAGACCAAATCACAGAGCCAGTGAACAGTAATAAACGCGATTAACCCGGTTGTGCCGAAATCAAGGGATTTCATAATGAGCATACTGCCGATA
>DATKVW010000006.1:0-3707 GCA_035529875.1 Dehalococcoidales bacterium
CGGTAAGCAAGGGAGCCGTAGTTTTCATATCTGCCGGCAACGAAGCTAATGATGAACAACACTACTCAAACACAGTTAGTGCCAATACCACTACCGATTATATTCAGGTTAATGTTACCGGTGCTGGTACTGGCGATAAACTTACCGGCTTTGCCTACAACCTGGTATGGTATGACGGTACCAGCACCAGAAATGACCTTGAGCTAAAATACTACAATAACTACCAAGTTGAACTTACAAGTGTTACCTCTCTCGGTCAGTTTGAGAGTAACCGTGGGACGGAAAGTGAATATTCCCACTATAATTCCTATCTTCCCACGGGAAGTTACGCCTGTTACCTGAAGGTTAAGAATAACTCCGGGAATTCACAGTTCTTTCACCTTTATTACGACGCCAAATATAACTATCCGGATGCTGGCTCAGTAACATTCGAAAACGCAGACCCTGATTATACTATTGGCTCCCCGGCTGATGCCGACAGTGCTATCACCGTTGGCTCCTATACTACCAGAAAGAACTGGACTGATTATAAAGGGGCTGGTCATTATTTTATCAACCCAGAACAGACAGTAGACACTATAACTAGCTTCAGCAGTCGGGGACCAAGGGTAGATACTGGTGCTCCACCCAAACCCAATATCGTCGCTCCAGGCAGTGCCATCATCTCTTGCCGTGACAACGATGTATATCCGTGGCCGAATCCTTCGTATGATGCGCTTATTATTGATAATGATGGCCTGAACCTGAACGGCTCAGGCCCAGCAGACTACTATGTTATGCAGGGAACATCTATGGCTACACCACATGCTGCCGGAGTCGCCGCCCTGATTCTGGACAAGAACCCCACCTGGACACCGGCTCAGGTAAAGCATGCCCTTGAATCTACCGCTACCGACAAGGGAGCATCAGACTGGGACAACGTATACGGTTGGGGGCTGATAGATGCCCTCGCTGCAGTTAATTCATCATTACCAACCTGGGAGTCGTACAAGGGAAATTATGGGGATAGTGGCGGAGCTGTCGAGGACTATTTTGATGACTATGAAACCGAACACAGGGTCTACATGTATGGAACCGACTTTAACCCCGATTCTACCTACAAGGTTATCTACTGGGATGGGGCTATTAAGAGGATGGTAGACAATGGACTGACACCAAGCGCTGACGGTAAGCTTAAGAGTTCGTGGATATTTGAGGCAGAGCAGGCTACCGCCGGAGACTGGCAGGTAACCGTCTATACTCAATATGCTAACCCATCATCATATTCTGCTGCCGACCCCAATATTGTCGTTGATGACACATCATACGGGAACCATGCGTTCTATCTTACCGAGTCGGCTATCCCTGAATTCCCCTCGGTTCTGGCGGCTATTTCTCCCCTGGCTTTGTGCTCCGGGATATACCTCTGGATGAAGCGAAGGTTGAGAAACAATCCTTAATCTTTAACAAGCCCCTTGAGTTTGGCTGTTACTTCCCCCAGTGGTACCAGCTGAGATTTCTTTTCCGAGCGCTTTTTAACCTCTATGCTATTATTCTCCAGTGTCCGTGGGCTGATGGTAACCCGGATGGGTATCCCCAGCAGGTCAGCATCGTTGAATTTTACTCCCGGGGATTCGTTGCGGTCATCAAAAAGCACCTCTAAGCCCTGAGCCTCCAGGTCGGTATACAATTTCTCAGCGGTGGTCGCTACCTGCGGGTTTTCCGAATATAAGGGACAGAGATAGACATGATACGGAGCAATGGCTAACGGCCAGATGATGCCCTTATCGTCGTGGTTCTGCTCTATAGCCGCCGCCAGCAGTCTGTCCAGACCAATGCCGTAGCATCCCATAACGATAGGGTGGGACACACCATCAGGGTCGGTGAAAAAGGCACCCAATTTTCCGCTGATGAAAGTGCCCAGCTTGAAGATATGGCCAACCTCAATGCCACGCCGGGATAATAACTTACTGCCGCACTTGGGGCATCTTTCTCCAGTTGCCGCCCGGGCTATATCCGCTATCAGGTCAACCTTAAAATCCCGGGGGTAATTGACATTCTTAACATGGGTATCAGGTTTATTGGCTCCAGCGACAAAGTTGGCTCCTGAGGTTATAGACTCGTCGGCAATAATTTTGATGTCACTTACGCCTATCGGGGAGGCAGAGCCAGCTATTACCCCCACTTTGTTGACCTCGTCTTCAGTAGCCAGGCGGAGTTCAACGCAGTGCAGAATGTTTTTTAGCTTTACCTCGTTTATCTCAATGTCCCCTCTGATAACAGCAATGACGAATTCACCATCGGCGACATAGAAAACTACCTTAAGAGTTTTGTTCTGGGGCACTCTGAGAAAGCTTGACAGGTCCTCAATAGTGGCAATACCGGGAGTGGCGACCTCTTCGCGAGGCAATGGTTTCTCATCAGCTAACTTTGCCTTAATACTCTGAGCCTTTTCGGTATTAGCCGAGTAGTCACACTCGGAGCAGTAAATAAATTCATCTTCACCAGTTTCGGTGATAATCATAAACTCGTGAGAATCCTTACCCCCAATGGCACCGCTATCGGCTTCAACCAATAGGGAAGGCAAGCCGCAGCGATTATAGATTTTCTGGTATGCCTGGAGCATCTTGTTATAGCTCTGGTCAAGTCCATTTCCATCAACATCAAAGCTATAGAGGTCTTTCATAATGAACTCGCGGACTCGTATCAGTCCGGCTCTGGGGCGAGGCTCATCCCGAAACTTGGTCTGTATCTGGTATAGAAGTAGAGGCAGGTCACGGTAGCTCTGAACATTACGGCTGACCATCTCGGTAATGACCTCTTCGTGGGTCGGTCCCAGAACCAGCTTGTGGTCTCGGCGGTCGGAGAGGGTAAACAGTCCTTTACCAAAAGCCTGGTCTCTTCCCGTCTCCTGCCATAGTTCCAGCGGTTGAAGGACAGACATATTCAGTTCCTGTCCGCCGGCTTTATTCATTTCGTCACGGATAATATTCTCTATTTTCTTAAGCACCCGCCACCCCAGCGGCAGGTAGGAATAAACACCCGCCGCCACCTGATGTATCATCGCAGTTCTTAGCAGGAGTTGATGACTGACCATCTCCGCCTCGGCAGGTATTTCTCTCTGAGTTTTACCAAATAGCTGTGATATCCGCATTGTTTATTTACCTCGCCCTAGTCTTAAATTACTTGCATTTTATACTCTGGCTTTCCGTTTGCCAATTGCAATATAAACTTGACTTTCTTGCCTTGCGCAAGATACTGTTCGTATTGGCTGCGTAGTTTGCCAAAATCAGTGGACTCCAGAAAGAGCCGTAACAGCTCAGCTTTTTCTTGAAACTCTTTATTATTACCTTTGTTGAGGAGCCGGCTCAAGTTCTTTTGATACTCTTTTTTTACCTTGGTCTCAATGCAGGCGGAGAGCTCCGGCTCCAGTTCTATATAGGTTGTCTTTTTTGCCTTATTCATCTATATGGTTACAACCTACTCTCTTTTGCATCGGGCAGTGGTATCACCAAGAGAGTCAGTCTCTTTACCTCCACAACGATAACCTCCTCATCTTCATCTATATTCGGTCCGGTTGATAATGCCCGCCACAATTCACTCCCAACTTGAACATAACCGCCAGGAATGAGCGGTGTGGTTGTCTTGCCATGGCACCCAACCATAGCTTGGGCTGAGACTACTGGCTTCTTATCTAACGCCCTAGCGCCTATTCTAAAGGTTACGAC
>DATKVW010000007.1:0-2304 GCA_035529875.1 Dehalococcoidales bacterium
GCAAACAGCCTTGCTTTGCCCTCGAAAAAGTCTTAATATCCCTTGTTCTAGGCATTTCATAATATTGCTAACCTTGCCCGGTATAATTCGTTATCCAAAGGCTCCAGTGAGGGTATACATTGGCATGAGTACGGATATGGCGATGAAGCCAACCCCCAGAGCCATAGTGATGGTGAGGAGAGGGCCTATCATCCCCACCATGGCGCTCGTTTTTTCTTCAGAGGTAACTTCATAGAAATCGGCAACAACCCCCAGGGTAAAATCAAGGGTGTTGCTTTCTTCACCCACCGCTACCATCTGGACCAGGAGGGGTGGGAATATATCTATGCGGGACATTGGTTCAGATAGCCCTCCTCCCAGCAGGAGCCCCTCATTGACCCGGCTTAAGGCATCACGAATGACCCTATTATTGCTGGATTGGGGTATCATCTCCATTACTTCCTGCAAACTCAGCCCAGCACCGACCAGCACCGACATGGTTCGGCAGAAACGAGCCAACTCTCCCATGAGGGTAGGGGGACCAATTATGGGAACGGTGAGTCGCAGCCGGTCAAGAATTCGCCTTCCTGAAGGCTGCTTGATTAGCCACAGTGCCAGGGCGGCTAGTACCACTGCTGCTATCACAAGGTAAAGTATGTTGGCAGTGAGGAAATTTGTTAGCCAGATAAGAATCTTGGTGGGCAAGGGCAAGTCTACATTCATAGCCGTGAACATGCCAAGTAGCTGGGGCATGACCACTGTCATAAGAATAATGACAACTACTATACCAACGCCCATAATCATTAATGGATAGGTTAAAGCCCTGCCTATCTTCTTAGCTACTGCCCCCTGTCTCTCGTGGTAGTCAGCCATTCGGTTCAAAACAGTTTCCAGATTCCCCGACTGTTCACCAACCGCAATCGTTCTACAGTAGATATCGCTAAAAGCCTTAGGATGTTTAGAAATGGCTTGAGAAAATGAGCTGCCGGAGCCAAGGTCATTAGCGATAGTTTCTAGAATCTTCTTGAATACTCTACTGGTTGTTACCTGCCCCTGGAGAATCTCCAGAGCGGGCAGGAGTGAGATGCCTGACCGGAGAAGTGTAGCTAGCTGGCGGGAGAAGACAATCACATCCCGAGGCTTGACTCTAAAAAGGGTAGGTAAAGCCTCTTCCAGGCTGAACATAGAAGGGGCGACCTCCACATTTACGGGACGGTAACCCTGCCCGATGAGAAGGCGCTCAGCCGCAACCTCGTTGGTAGCCTTAATAGTGCCTTTCACCAGTTTCCCCTGGTTGGTAGCAGCTACATAGCGATAAGATAGAACCTTTCGCTTGGTGGGAACATCAAGGGTTTTTGCCATTGTCTCTCCTCAACCGATAGAGAAAACGTTGCGTATGACTTCATAAGGGGTGGTGACGCCTTCTTTTACCTTCAGCATGCCATCATGCCATAGTGAGGCCATGCCTTCTTTATAGGCTTGGGCACGAATATCATCGGAGTCGGTACCACTCAGAATCATCCTTCTTATTGACTCACTCATCACCATAACCTCAAAGATGCCAGTTCGTCCCAGATAGCCAGTATTGGCGCAGAAATTACAACCAGCACCAATAAGAAATTCCGATTGTTTCTCATTCAGCTCCTGCTCGTAAGCTAGTTGCTCCTCGGGACTGACCGGGGTAGGCCGAGAACAATAGGGACAAACGCGGCGCACCATCCGCTGGGCGGCAACACCAATCACTGCTGAGGCAAGAAGGAAAGGTTCTACTCCCAGGTCTATCATTCGGAAGATAACACTTACAGTATCATTGGCATGAACCGAGGAGAGTACCAAGTGGCCGGTGAGGGATGCCTGGGTAGCTATCTGAGCTGTCTCAGCATCGCGTATCTCTCCTATCAGAATAACATCGGGGTCAAGTCTCATGCAAGCTCTAAGACCAGTAGCAAAGGTCACCCCAGCCGCGGGGTTAACCTGCATCTGATTGATATTAGTGAAGCGATACTCTACCGGGTCTTCGATGGTTAAGATATTGCGTCCAGAGCTATCAAGCTGGTTAACTGTGGCATACTGAGTAGTGGTCTTACCCGAACCGGTAGGACCGCTGATTAATACCATCCCAAAGGGAGTCTTAACCATTTGATTGTATCTCTCTAAGGAATCAGGCAAAAAGCCTATCTCTAAAAGGGGAAGAAAGGCGAAGGTCTTATCCAGGATCCGTAGCACTGCCATCTCTCCGTGTACAGTATTTGAGGTAGCCACCCGGATATCCACCTCCCTATCGCCCATGTCAAAGGTGATTTGACCATCCTGAGGGCGACGGCG
>DATKVW010000008.1:0-6196 GCA_035529875.1 Dehalococcoidales bacterium
GGGTAAATACCTAACATAATTAAGAAACTTCAAGTTAACAGAGGAATTAGAGCGAGAGAGGTGCGTCTGGTAGGGGACAAGGGAGAACAACTAGGGGTTATGCCCCTATCTCAGGCACTGGAAACAGCAAGGATACATGACCTTGACCTAGTAGAAGTGGCAGCGACTGCAGTGCCTCCAGTATGTCGTCTTCTTGACTATGGCAAATACACATACGAGCAGACTAAAAAGGAACGAGAGCTGAGAAGAAGTCAGAGAGCCTCGCTGCTGAGGGAAATCAGGCTGCGTCCCAAGATTGACAACCACGATTTTGAGTCCAAGGCAAGAACAGCCAAGAAACTGCTTGAAGGTGGTGATAAGGTAAAGGTAAGGGTAATATTTAGAGGACGTGAAATTACCCACCCCGAGATTGGCTGGAGATTGCTGCAGAGGATGGAAGAATCTTTAAAAGATATGGCTTCTCTTGACCGACAACCGACAATGGAAGGGAGAGGAGTAATAGTAATATTCTCGCCGTCAGCTACTCAGAAAGCTAAAGTTAAGGAAACACAGAATGCCAAAGATTAAGACTCACAAAGGAGCACAGAGCCGCTTCCATATTACCGGTAGCGGCAAAATTATGCGAGTTAAGAGCGGGAAAAGCCACTTGCGTCGCCGAAAGTCAAAGCGGGCGAAACGCCTTTATGACGAGATGATACCGGTAAGCCCCAGTGAAAGGACTCGGATAAAAAGACTGTTACCTTACGGTGTGAAATAGAGAGGAGAAATACTTTGCCACGAGTAAAGAGGGGTGTAACCGCACATAGGCGACACAAGAAGGTGTTAGCTCTGACCAAAGGGCATAGAGCCACCAAACATTCCCTCTATCGCCGTGCCCATGAGTCTATGCTCAAGTCACTGAGCTACGCTTATCGCCATCGCCGCGAACGAAAGGGTGATATGAGGCGTCTATGGATTGCACGGGTTAATGCTGCCAGTAGAGCCCAGGGTCTTACCTATGCCCAATTTATGAACGGCTTAAAGGAGTCGGGGGTTAGTCTCAATCGTAAGGTGCTCGCCGATATGGCAGTCAGAGAACCTGAGTCCTTTGCTAACCTGGTAACCATAGCCAAAGGCAAAGCTCAAGGTTAAAGATACAAGATTATTTGACTCTGCTTTCCGTATTCAATCTTCCCTCTAATCAAAAGTAAGGATATGCTAGAACAGGTTGAAGAACTAAAATCGAAAGCACTGCAAGAACTAGCCAATATTAGCCACGCTAAAGAACTGGAAGCGTGGCGAGTCCGTTATCTGGGTAAGAAGAGTGAGCTAACCCAGATTTTGCGCAGTCTGGCTACTATGCCTCTTGAGGAAAGGAAGACGGTTGGGGCACGAACCAATCAGGTTAAGGCTGACCTGGAGGATAATCTCAGGCAAAAAGAGCAGGTTTTGCAGGAACAGCAACTGCTAGCCTCAACCGAGGCAGAGCACTTTGATATTACCTTACCCGGTCGTCCTTACCCCGCCGGTCGTTTACACCCGATTACACAAACCCTCGGTGAGATATGCGACATATTTGCCTCCATGGGTTTTCAGGTGATAGAGGGACCAGAGGTAGAGTGGGATTATTATAATTTTGAGGCACTGAATATACCCAACGAGCACCCGGCTCGTGATACCATGTCAACATCCTGGGTTGACTTTGCAACCGGTAGCGGCGAGAGACCTATGTTACTGCGCACCCATACCACATCGGTAAGTGCCCGGATGATTGAGGCCAGAGAACCTCCAATAAGAGTAGTGGCACCGGGCAAGGTCTACCGCTATGAAGCCAGCGATGCCACCCATACCCCCATGTTCCACCAGATTGATGGCATTGCTGTGGATAGGGGTATTACTATGGCTGACCTGAAGGGGACACTCTATGAGTTTGCCCGCCGTTTCTTCGGGGAAGACAGGAAAGTGCGTTTTCGCTGTGATTATTTTCCCTTTGTTGAGCCCGGTGTTGAGATGGCGATAGAGTGCTCAGTTTGCCAAGGCAAAGGCTGCCGTCTGTGCGGTAATAGCGGCTGGATTGAAATCTTAGGAGCCGGCATGACTCACCCCCAGGTGCTCCAGTGCGGCGGTATTGACCCCGAGGGTTACACCAGTTTTGCCTTTGGCATGGGGATTGACCGTCTGCCCATGCTTCGCTACGGGATTGATGATACCAGGCTATTCTATGGTAGCGACCTTAGATTTTTATCTCAGTTCTGAAAAATGAAAGCTCCAGTTAAGTGGCTAAAGGAATATGTGAATATTGACCTGTCCCCGGCTGACCTAGCCGAGCGACTGACTATGGCTGGCAGCGAAGTCAAGGGGATGCAGGTTATCGGCGAGAGCTGGCAGAATATTGTCGTCGGTCAAATAGTTGCCGTGAAACCTCATCCCAACGCCGACCGCCTTAGCTTACCCACTGTAGATTTAGGCACCGAACAACATACTGTGGTCTGTGGAGCGCCAAATCTCAAAGTCGGGGATAAGATAGCCTTCGCCTATCTTGGTGCCCAGCTTATAGATGGGCATACCGGTCAGCTAGTCTGCCTGAAATCAGCCAAGATTCGTGGCGTTGTCTCCAGTGGTATGGTCTGCTCGGAAAAGGAGCTGGGTATCTCTGATAGTCATGAAGGGATTATGGTCCTGCCTGCTGACGCCCCGGTAGGGACACCGGTGGCCGACTATATGGGTGGGGTTATCTTTGATTTAGACATAACGCCAAACCGCCCCGATTGCCTGTCTATAATAGGCATAGCCTGTGAGGTAGCAGCTCTAACCGGACAGAGCCTGCATCTTCCCAAAACTGCGTATGAAGAAGAGCTACCGCCGGTAGACCAGCAAATATCAGTAGAGATTGCTGCCCCTGATTTATGCTCCAGATATTGTGCCAGCCTAATCACCGGGATAAAGGTAGCCGAGTCTCCAATATGGATGCAACAGCGATTACTGGAATGCGGCATGCGCCCGATAAATAATATTGTGGATATTACTAACTATGTTATGCTGGAGCACGGACAGCCCCTGCACGCTTTTGACTACCACCAGATTAACGACAAAAAAATCATCGTGCGCCGGGCGACCAGGGGTGAAGCTATGGTTACTCTGGACGGAGAGAGACGGCTCCTTTCCGAAGATATGCTGGTTATTGCCGATGCCGAGCACCCGGTAGCTATTGCCGGGGTCATGGGAGGTGCTGACAGTGAGGTTACTCCGGGAACCACTTCCATACTGCTGGAATCAGCCAACTTTAATCCAGCCAGCATCCACTACACGGGCCGGATACTGAGTCTACCCAGTGAAGCCTGCATGCGCTTTGAAAGAGGTATCTCCCCCGAACTGACTCTGCCGGCACTCAAGCGGGCTACTCAACTAATGGCACAACTAGCCGGCGGCAAAGCAGCTAAAGGCTTGGTTGATGTCTACCCTGGCAAACAGGAGCGACAACCCATCCCGCTATCAACCGGTCAGACAAAGCAATTACTGGGAGTTGAGTTTAGCCATGACCAGATAGTGGAAGCGTTGACTTCGCTGGGCTTTGACTGCCAGACATCAGCCTCAGAGGTGTGGGCTACCGCTCCTTACTGGCGAAGCGATATACATCGGACAGTTGACCTCATTGAAGAGGTTGCCCGCATTATTGGCTACGATAACATTCCCATGACCATGCTCAGCCAGCCGATACCGAGGCAGAATCCCGAGCCTATCCTCAGCCTCAAGCAGAAAATAAGGCACAACCTTATTGGTTATGGCTTCCAGGAAGTAATCACCTATTCCCTGACCAGTTTAGAGCTGCTTAATAAACTACTGCCTGAGTCCCATCCTCTGGAACCCACGCCCCTTCGTATAGCCAATCCGATGACTGCCGAGCAGGAGTATCTGCGTCCTAACCTGCGAGCCAATCTTCTTGCAGTCCTGTCAGCCAATAGAAGGCACGAGGAGGGTGGTATTAAGCTTTTTGAACTGGGTAAGGTATATCTACCCCGACACAAAGATTTGCCCAATGAGCTTGAGATGCTATGTGGCATCTTGAGCGGCTCCAGACAGGATAAATCGTGGCACGGCGGAGACGATTCATTTGATTTCTACGATGCCAAGGGAGTGGTTGAAAGCTTGCTCGGCAAACTGGGTATAGAGGTCAGCTTTGAGGAGAGCCAAGACGAAAGCCTGCATCCCGTTAAGCAGGCAGCTATAGTAGCAGACGATAACAGGCTAGGAGTTATTGGTGAGCTACACCCTAAAGTGTCATCAGCTTTTGACATTGCTGAGCCAGTCTACCTTTTCGAAATCGGGCTGACTGCGCTTTTGCCGTTTACCACCGGATATAAAAAATTCCAGCCAATACCAAGGTTCCCCAGTATAGTTAGAGATGTGGCTCTGGTAGTTGATACAGGAGTGACGCACCGGACTATAGAGGATATTATTAAAAGCTTTGGTCTGGTGAATCAGGTTACCCTGTTTGATGTCTATACCGGGGAACAAGTCCCGCCGGGTAAAAAGTCCTTCGCTTATAGCATTACCTTCCAGTCGCCGAGTCACACTTTGACTGACCAGGAGGTTAACCGAGTTCAGCAGCAAATCCTGAAAAGGCTATCTCACGAGCTTGGAGCTAGTCTGCGCAGCTGATACCAGTGGGGGTAGGGGAAAGAGGAAGATGGGCCTGTTTAGAGTTAAGGAGCTGCTAAATTATGCATCTTTCCCCTCATTCTTCTTTATCACCGCCCATCAACAGCTAACCAACCGGCGATAAAGAGGGAAATAACTCAAAAAACTGTAACGCTATGGGTAGACTATTTATTTTGATTGCCAATATTAACCTTGTCCTGTTGTCATTATTCCTTATTTCCTGTGCCCATACAGACATGGCAAATCAGAAGGTAAGCAGTTTGCTTGCCACCCAGATAAACCTGAGACAGGAACAAATAGCTGAGCCCACCCCGGATAGGCTGGAGATGATGAAGGGGTTGGGCATGAGGGTGGATAATCTTGAGATTCAACGGATATTCATTTACCTTACCGATGAGCTGAACTCATCGCAGATAGATGAGCTTCGAGCAGCGGGTATCATCCTGTATTTAGACTCATGGGTGCCGCCGGTAGGAGCACATCCCACCGGTTTTATCACGGCTGATATGCCCATAGACCGGCTGCAGACACTGGTAGAAAAAGACTGCATAGTTAGATTAGATACCGCAGAGCGTATGCTTCAACCCAAGGTTAACGACGAGACGCAGTTAGTAACAAGATAATGAAAATTTATTTTGCCATCTTAGTTTTACTTACCCTTATAATCGTACCTGTTCTAGTTAGCATATTTCAGACACCTTATACCTTAGCACAAGAACCCGAACCAAGCCGTAAGGTTAGCAGTCTGCTGTCCCTTCAGGTAGAAGCCAAGGTTCGTGCGGTAGAAGCAGGTGCAATGCCAGCCGCTGTGGAAGAGGGATATATTGATGTAATGCGGTTAATAGAGACGAAGGTGGGAGACTTAAATAAACAAAAAGTATTCATCCACCTTGCCCAAGCCCCGAGTCTGTCGCAGATAGAAGAGCTTGAGACTATGGGACTAACCCTGTATCCAAATTCTTGGATACCACCACTAAAGAACCACCCCACCGGTTTCATTATCGCTGATATGCCGGTAGACAAGCTGATGGCACTGGCAGGGAAGGGTTATGTGGTCAGTCTGGATACAGCGGAGCGAGTGCTTGAGCCACAGAATGACTTAGCCACCGAGAAGATAAATGCCGATGATGTGTGGAGCTCGGGTTATGATGGCACCGGGGTCAAGATAGCAGTGCTCGACTCCGGGCTGGATGTTACTCATAATGATATACCGACGCCAACTGCTTCTTGGGACTATGCCGAAGACGATGACACTATTGCCAATACGTTTACCGGGCACGGCACTCATGTAACCGGCAGTGCCCTGGGCAGGGGAACTCAATCTGGCGGTGTGTATAAGGGCTCGGCGCCCGACGCCGACCTGACATTCCTCAAGATTGGAAGGGACTCAGATGGCAGAGCACCGACCGACGCCATTGTAAATGCCATGAGGGCGGCGGTTGATAACTATACAGCCGATATTATTACCATGAGCTATGGTGGTTGGGATACATATCACGATGGGACAAGCGAGGAAGCGCAAGCCGTTGATTACGCGGTAAGCAAGGGAGCCGTAGTT
>DATKVW010000009.1:0-5304 GCA_035529875.1 Dehalococcoidales bacterium
ATTCTGCCTCCACTCTCTGGTAGTGGCTGCCACTACCGCCAGCCATCAGAAAGCGAACATCTCTCCGCCGGGCTGAAACTAAGGGAATCGCCTGAGCAAAATTAACGGTTCCCTTGAAAAAAGCGAATTTGCCGATATAACCGACCAGATTAGCTCTCCGGGCTAAATCTTTCTCTGGTTTGAACTGCTCGCTGACAAAGTAATGATGGGCCAGGCTGATTTTCCGCCGGTGGTTTTGCAGGTTGAGCAATTTGATAATTCCCCCGGACTCCAGGCAAATCTTATTTGCCAGAGAAAAGGCGATTTTTTCGATTAGCCTTAAGCCCATCGGAGCTAATTGCTTTATTCCCCGGTGGTAGAGCTGCCGGTAGCTCATAGATAGCGTGCCGGTATGGATGATGATTATCCTTTTTCTCATTAGCCGGCTTATTAGCATAGGTAACAAAAAAAGCTCGGCAGTGCAGAAGAAGATAATTACCTCGTATTTCCGGCGCAGCCGGAGCAGATTGACGGTAATGCTGAACTGAGGAATAATCACCTTGCTTATCCTGAGCAGCAGGGATTCCCCCTCTCTAAACTGGCAGGGCATTCTGGTTACCTGGATATTTTTACCTTTAACTTTAAGAGGCTGTCCGGTGATTAGTACTAGTTTATGGCATAATGGTGCCAGGATTGAGCTAATGAAGTCAGCCAGTCCGGTAGGTACCGCATAACTGTAGGGGAAGGTTACCAGAGCAACATTGGGTTTCTTAGCCATTACCTCTCAATTTCCTTACAATCTGGTTCAAAACCCAGATAAAAGCGGCAGATATCCAGGTGAGATTTCTTAAGGTGAATAAACCGGGTAACGCCAGAATCCTCCAGTCGCGTTTCTGAAAAAGAACAGCCAGAGTATCGGGTAGATGAATTGCGGGGAGCAGGAGAAGAGCTAGCAGAGCTAGAGGAGTGCCCAGGACACCTCCCAGGATTGCTCCCAGGATGATAACCAGGGTAATCGGGACCTGGAGCACCATGCCCAGGGTTGATACCCGATTATACATTTGCCCTGATTTACCTGCCAGAATCAAACGGGAGTAGGCATAACCATACTGCTGTTTAATATATCCCTTGAGGTCTTCCCGCCAGTAATGGTAGCACTTAGCCTCTTTATTGAGGATGAGCAGATACCCGGCGGCATACAGCCTTTGCGCAATATCGTGGTCGTAGCCTATGTTCATCTTTTCGTCAATCATTCCCACCTTAATGAGCGCCTCGCGGCGGTAGGCAGTGTTGGCACTGCCCATGGCATCCACATACCACGGTCGCCGCTGGTGGCGCAACTCGGTATGGTAGCCGGTAATCTTGCCGATGAGCTTTAGGTTGCGACCCTGGACATACCCCGATACTGCTGCCACATTGGGGTTGTCAAACAGAGGAATCGCCTTGTTAAGCCAGTCCTTTTCCAGAATGGCGTCGCTATCTACTGAGACGACAATATCGTGGGAGGCGGCTTTAATCCCAGTATTCATTGCCCGGGCAGCACCGCTGTGGGGTATGGAGATAACCTTTACCTTGGGGAAACCATGGGTAATTTCGGCGGTGCCATCAGTGCTAGAATCATCAATCACAATGACCTCAATTTCGCCGTCCCACTCCAGATTCTGAATAGCGCTGAGGCATTCCCCGATGGTCTCTTGTGCGTTATACGCCGGGATGACTATGCTTACTGCTTTCATCTTGATTGAGTCCAAGCCGTGTCTTGGTTATTGTTATTAGAATTATAATCGTAATATTCTATTATCTCAACAGGCTTATGAGGGCTCGTTTAAGAGCGAGATTAGATTCTTTCTGTGGAGTGGAGACTGGATTACATTGCGTCATATTGGTGTGGGAAATACGGAGTTAAACACTGGCTCGTCTGGTACATTGCCGAAAATTATGAACCAGACGTGGGCTAACTCAGTAAATCAAAAACTAGTAGTCTGGTAAGGTTATGGTGTATTGCGTAGAGGTGGAACGAGTGGAACTACATAACATTTCGGGCACATAGGAAGGCTTGAACGCCGAATGTTACCGGCGGTGACTCCTGTTGACCTGCCCCCAGTAGTGATACCACTTCTTAAGTCGTTGCCATTGTCAAAATAGCTTCAGGTGCCGGAGGACGGTAACCCAGAGAACTATGCGGTCGTGCCCTATTGTATTCCCTGCTCCACTCTTCTATCAAGGCCTTAGCCTCCGCGGGTCTACGTCAATAAGTGTGAAACTCTGACCTCACGCCTCTGGAATTAGCGGCTAATATCCTCAGCCGGAAGTTATCCATATTACGGTAGCCATAAGCCATCCTTTTTATGGTCTTAATATGATTGTTCTTCCCCTCAACGAAGCCATTGGTTATCCGGTACTCAAAGTAATTAAGTATCTCCTCTCTCCAGAGTAACTGCCTGAAAATACTGGTATTTTTGGCAAGGGGAGATAAGATGTCAACATTTGACGAAGTAAGGTTTTACTCAACTAAGGTTAACCCATACGCATCACTTGGTCTCAGTCACAACAGCGAAGGCTATGGCTTTATCGTTGCAGTGTGACAGGCTGAGCTTTATCTGCAAATCATGAAAGCCTGGCTTTTCAATCCTGACTTCTGGAACTCCACTCTTTTCATTAACTATTTCTATATCACGGTAATTACTTTTAGGTCTGTCCATATTGCAAAGTGCTTTAATTATTGCTTCTTTACCAGCAAACCTTGCCGCAAGGTGAGGAGCGGGTATTTTCTTTGAATAACAATATTCTAACTCTTTAAGGGTAAATATTTTATTCAGAAACGAGCTATCTTGAGTACGCTCCAGCCCGGCAAACCGGTCAATGCTCTCAATGTCAACACCAATGCCAAAGCTATCTGTCGTTCCCATAGTGTTCATCAATAAAGCCTGCTTTTTGGGTTACTTTTAGTAGCATGCCCAGGAGTCCACATTCTACGCAAAATTGTAATCACCAGTCAAATGGTTCATTGTTGGAGGCTTTTGTAGATTTAGTTTTTTGTGTTCTGAAGATGCCATCAGAAGAGACGATATGCCTGGTGCGCTGAGCACGGGGACCAATTATCTACGAGTGACGAGCGAAGAGAGGCATTTTCGAGGATGGTTTTATCCGGAAATGACTACTGCTTCTTTTGCAGGTATTTCTGTGCCTTTTTCTATACTGAGCCAGCCCTTACGTATAGCCAACACTACAGCGTGAGTGCGGTCATTAGCGTTTAGCTTGCGCATAATAGAAGTAATGTGGTTTTTGATGGTCTGTTCACTGATGTTAAGAGTAATTGCGATGCCCTTATTCGGGTTCCCCTCAGCGACATACTTCAGTATTTCCATCTCCCGGTGGCTGAGTGGTGTTATCAGGCTCTCCATATCCTTCAGGGCAAAGTTCTGGAACAGTTGCAATACCTGCCGGGCACTATCTGGTCTGCTCAGCAAGCTATCATTTATAGGATATTCACCCCGCCTGACTCGTCTCAAAATGCCAACGAGTTCATCAGCGGCAATATCTTTACTCAGCAAAGCAACTGCCCCCGATTTGATAGCCTGGAAGAAATGGTCGTCATTGGGATTGGGGGAAAGTATAACCATCGCCACCTTGGGACAGTGAGTTGTAATTTGACGTGCCATATCAAACCCGTTAACTGGTGATATATCCACAGCTATCAGTACTATATCAGGCAAAAGGTTCTCAATGAGGCTCCAGGTATTATCGTCGGGGCTGCACTCTCCCACCACGTACATGTCCTCAGGCACGGACAACGCCTGGCGAAGACCCTGGCGAAAAATAGGCTGTTTTTCCACTATGAAGATATTTATCCGCTCCATCTTGCTCTCTTTTTTCGTATTTATCTTCAGTTCTCTTAGTGCACAAAGGCGTAGCTTGTCTGTGCTGGGATGAAATCGAACTGCGTGCTGCTTGACCGCTGGTTATTTAGCAGGCAGCCCATCTTTACCAGTCCGGAGATGGATGCCTCTACGGCAACAGGACAGAATTGTGTGCCGGAGTACCGGCGTAGCTCGCTTATCGCTTCGTCCGCACTCAGGGCAGCACGATATGAGCGGTCAGTAGTCATGGTATCGAAAGCATCGGCAATAGCTAGTAGTCGGGCACCCATAGGCATAGCCTCGCCTTTCAGACCGTCGGGATATCCGCTCCCGTCATATCTCTCGTGGTGATGCAGGATAAGCTTTCTTGCCTCTTCCAGAAAGGGAACGTCCTTTATGATATTAGCTCCTATCTCAGGATGTCTGCGTATGATAATCCATTCCTGCTCATTAAGATCCCCGGACTTGCGCAGAATATTATCAGAAACCCCTATTTTGCCTATGTCATGAAGAATACCGGCGTATTCTAAAGTGTCTAGCTGCTCCTTTGGCAGGGAAAGTGTCATTCCCCCCAGCAAAGAATATTCCATCACTCGTTGCGAGTGCCCGCAGGTGTAGGGGTCTTTAGCATCAATGGCTGCGGCCAGAGCTTTAATGGTGCTTTTATATCCATCTAATACGGCTTCGTGCAGTCTGGCGTTTTCAATGGCAGCGGCAGCGGTTGAGGCTAGCGCTACTAAAGTTTCCAAATCTTGGGCACTAAATTCGCTGCCATCAACCTTGTTCAATACTTCCAGAACACCGATGACCCTCTGCCGTGATATCAGTGGCACCGCCAGGACAGACCTGGTAATAAAGCCGGTGACTTTGTCTACGTTATTATTAAAACGCCTGTCTGCGGACACATCGTTGATGAGTAGTGGCTTACCACAGCGGGCGACCCAGCCAGCGATACCTGATTCCACGCTCAGTCTTATTTGTTTCAGTGCTTTGCCCACCTTGCCCTGAGCCACCTGGAAGTAGAGCTCTCCTTTTTCGCCATCGACCAAAAGCACTGACGAGGCTGCGGTCTGCAGTACCTGCTGATTCATGTGCATGATTTGGTCAAGCAGCTCGGACACCTCCACTGCGGTACCTACTTTTTGACCGACCCGGCACAGGAGTTCCAACCTCGCCTTAATTTCCTGGTCTCCAGATTCAGTCAAAACAGCCGTTTCCTGTTTTTCGGCGACATTAAGGTTTGTCCTTTTTTCACTGTCCATTACTCATCCTTGTCCTTGCCTTTGCCTTGTATCACACCCTTACCAGGTTTCTCATCCTTGTCAGGCTTCTCGCCTATACCAGGTTTCTCGCCCGTGTCAGGTTTCTCGCCCGTGTCAGGTTTCTCGCCCGTGTCAGGTTTCTCGCCGATTCCGGGTATTGCCTGGATTCTGTCCATAATCCTAGCCTTGGTTTTGCCTTTGCC
>DATKVW010000010.1:0-8421 GCA_035529875.1 Dehalococcoidales bacterium
GAGGGATGCTAGCCCCTCTTTCAAAAATATTTCCCCCTCTCTTTGCGAAGGGGAAATACTAAGGGAGAATCAAAGAGAGGCAATGCCTCTCTTA
Source organism: Dehalococcoidales bacterium (assembly GCA_035529875.1). Lineage (GTDB taxonomy): Bacteria > Chloroflexota > Dehalococcoidia > Dehalococcoidales > DATKVW01 > DATKVW01. The sequence continues at coordinate 95 of DATKVW010000010.1, forward strand.
CCATTAAATTCCCCCTCCTCTTTAATAACAGGAGCTTATTTAATCAGGAGTGTTTAAGAGGGGCGCTAGCCCCTCTTCATAAAATTATTTCCCCCTCCCTTGTAAGGGAGGGGGATAAAGGGGGTAGGTTGCTAACCAATATCTAAAGGGGGTGAGGGTGATATAAAATGTCAGTCTCAAGAGTAGATTTCACATAAGGAGCACTAGGCAACAAGCTTGGCGGCTACTTTCTTTATCCTCTCCAGAGCTTTGTTAATATTCTCCTGGGAGGTGGCATAGGATAGTCTAATGTAGCCTTCGCCGTACTTACCGAAATCGGTACCAGCCAGAGCAGCTACCCCGGCTTCATTCAGCAGGTAATCAGCCAGCCGGTTGCAGTCCATCCCCAGCTTCTTGATATTAGGAAACACATAGAAGGCGCCTTTGGGGCGGAAGCAGCTTATACCCGGTATAGCGTTCAGCCCGTCCACTATGAGGTCGCGCCGCTTTTTAAACTCCTCCACCATCTTAGGCACACTGTTCTGCGGACCAGTCAGCGCTTCTATGCCGGCGTGCTGGATAAAAGCCGCCGTGCAGGATACGCTGTTGGCAATCAGGTACACGATGGAGTCAACCAGACCCGGGGGCACCACAGCGTAGCCCAGCCGCCAGCCGGTCATGGCATAGGTCTTGGAAAAGCCGCTGAGCAGGATTGTCCTATCCAGCATGCCAGGCAAACTGGCAATGCTGAACGGCTTGTCTTCATAATAAATGTTTTCATATACCTCATCCGAGAGAATAATAATATCATGCTCTTGAGCCAGAGCCGCTATAGCACGAATATCACTCTCCTCCAGCATTCCACCGGTAGGGTTATGAGGCGAGTTAACAACGATGAGCCTGGTGCGGGGCGTTATCTTGGACTTCAGTTCATCGACATCAAGACGAAAGCCCAGCTCCTCCCTGAGTGGGATGGGTACCGCTTTGGCACCAGTAAAGTTAATCATTGACTCATAAATGGGATAGAGCGGGTTAGAGTATATAGCTTCGTCCCCTTCCTCAAGCAGTGCCAGAATGGAATAGAACATGATGGGCTTGGCACCCGGGGTTACGATGACACGGTTCGGGTCTACCGCAACACCACGAGTTCTCTCGATTTGTTTGGCAATTTCAACACGCAGCGGCACTATTCCCTGAGAATTGCAGTAGTGGGTCTGACCCTTATCCAGAGCTTTGGTGGCGGCGGCACAGATATTCGGGGGGGTATCAAAGTCAGGTTCACCAATTTCAAGGTGAACCACATCCATCCCTTTTGCCTCCAGAGCCTGGGCTTTAGCCAGAACTTTAAAGGCCGTTTCCGTACCTAATCGTGACATTTTTTGAGCTAATTTCATCGTCATCCTTCCCAGCTAGACCTGGCTTACCTTACCCTGTAGCCTAGTCAGCTTCAATCTCAGTATTCAGCATCACCACTGCTGACGATAGCCATTTTACCAGCCAAGCATGTCATATACAAGGGGGGTGACTTAAAGACAGGGGTATTAAGGGGATGAGGTTGCTAACAACATCCAAGAGGACTTAGAAAAGAGCTCACCAACCCCTTACCCTTCTAGATGTTCGTTTGACAACCTATCCCCCTGACCCCCTTCCCTAGTAAGGGAAGGGGGAACTTAGACAAGAGAGGGGTTTCAACCCCTCTCTAAATCTCTTTCCCCTCGAAAGATAGGGGCTTATTTAATCAGGGGTGCCTAAGAGGGGCGCTAGCCCCTCTTCATAAAATTATTTCCCCCTCCCTTGTAAGGGAGGGGGATAAAGGGGGTAGGTTGCTAACCAATATCTAAGGGGGCAAAGCACTAATAACCAAAACCCAAGAAACCAGACCCTTAGGATTTAGAAATTAGAATTTATTAAAGGGGGTGAGGGTGACAACAAATATTAATCAAGGGCTATAATTGACTATAGACGGGTGATATAATTGGGTTAAGGGGGTTCAGGGAAATGCATGAGGCGATGCTCTATGAAAAACTGCCCGTTTCCAGGGTACGCTGTAACATCTGCCAGTGGCGTTGCGCTATAGGACTGAACAAGTCCGGCGTCTGCCGTATGTACCAGAACCGGGATGGCATCCTGTATAACCTGAACTACGCCCAAGCCTCTTCGGTAGCTGCTGACCCCATTGAAAAGAAACCCCTATTTCACTTTTTCCCCGACAGCCTGGCTCTGTCTCTGGGTGGCTGGGGATGTAACTTCCATTGCACCGGCTGCCAGAACTGGCAAATTTCCTGTCCTGAGATAGGCGAGCCGTGGCGTGGCTCCAGCCAGGTGCCGCCCCAAGCAGAAATAGAACTGGCTAAACGTTACCACTGCCAGGGCATCGCCTGGACTTACAACGAGCCGAGCATCTGGTTTGAATATACCCTGGACTCAGCCAAGCTAGCCAAGGAGAACAACCTGTACACCGTCTATGTGACCAATGGCTACCTGACCCCCGAGGCACTGGATACTATCGGACCCTATCTGGACGCCTGGCGGGTTGATGTTAAGGGCTTCTCCGACTCCCTTTACCGTGAGCTTACCAGGATAACCCACTGGCGGCGGATACTTGAGATTGCCCAGCGGGCTAAACATAAGTGGAATATGCACGTTGAGGTGGTCACCAACGTCATCCCCACTATGAATGACGACGACCAGCAGCTGGAGGGCATCGCCAACTGGATAAAGAATGAACTGGGCGAGCTGACCCCGTGGCATGTAACCCGGTTCTATCCCCAGTATCACATGGCCCACCTGCCCCCAACCCCTATCTCCACCCTGGAACACGCCTACGAGATTGGAAAAAAGGCAGGGCTTAAGTTTATTTATACCGGTAATGTCCCCGGACACAGGAACGAGAATACTTTCTGCTACTCCTGCGGTAAGCTCGTGGTAGAAAGAGTCGGCTATCAAACAAGAGTAGTCGGTTTAGACGGCTCAAAATGCCGTTTTTGTGGAGCGGAACTTAATTTCAGGAGGGTATGATGATTAGGCATCCCATTGTAGCTGGACAATTCTATCCGGGAACACCTTCCCAACTCAAAGAAATGATTCGGGGGATGGTTGATGAGACAGCAGAAAAAGAAGAGGTAATCGGTCTGGTTTCACCTCACGCTGGATATATCTACTCGGGACCGGTAGCCGGTGCCACTATATCCCGAATTAAATTCAAGGATACCTTTATCATAATGGGACCCAACCATACCGGCGGGGGCAAGCCGCTCAGCATTATGACCGAGGGGGTATGGAAGACACCCCTGGGAGATGTAGAGATTGACTCAGAACTGGCTAAGCAGATTTTAGCCACCTCCAGCCACCTGCAAGAAGACCCTCTCGCTCACCAATACGAACACTCTGTTGAGGTTCAGCTGCCATTTTTACAGTATTTCAAGCCGGATATCAGGCTGGTGCCCATCGTCCTCTCTTACTACAGCACTGCCTCTTTTAAGGAAATTGGCAAGGAGCTTGCCACCGCCATCAAAGCCTTGAATAGAGAAGTGGTAATCATCGCCTCCAGCGATATGACTCACTACGAACCGCAAGAATCCGCCCAGAGGAAGGACAGCCGGGCTATAGAAGCGATACTGGATTTGAATGAGGATGAACTGCTAAAGCGAGTTGAAGAGTTGAATATCTCAATGTGCGGCTATGCCCCGGCGGTCGTCCTTATCTCCGCCGCCAAGGAGCTGGGAGCAACCGGAGCGGAGCTGGTTAAGTACCAGACCAGCGGTGATACCAGCGGCGATTATTCCGCTGTGGTCGGCTATGCCGGGATAATAATAAAGGGGATGTCGCCACTGGTTAAATTAGCCCAGAAAACAGTGGAGACCTTTGTCAACGAGGGCAAGGTTATTGAACCCGGCGAGCTTACCCCGGAGATGAAGGAGAAGGCTGGTGTCTTTGTCTCCATTCACAAACACGGGGAGCTGCGGGGCTGTATTGGCACCTTTGAACCCACCAGAGACAATGTAGCTCAGGAAGTAATCGCCAATGCCATCAGCTCCGCCACCCGCGACCCCCGCTTCCCCCCGGTTGCCCCCATTGAGCTTAAAGACCTCGACTACAGCGTGGATGTTCTCACCAGCCCGGAACCGGTTGACAGCCAAGACCAGCTTGACCCCAAGAAGTACGGGTGTATCGTGGAGTCCGGCTGGCGGCGGGGCTTACTCCTCCCCGACCTTGAGGGGGTGGACACCGTGGACTACCAGATTAGCATCTGCCGCCAGAAAGCCGGCATCTCTCCCGACAAGCCGGTAAAACTTTACAGGTTTGAGGTAAAGAGGTATAAGTAATAGGAGGACAGTAATGAAAAGAGAGGAAATGAGGAAAAAAATTAACGAGGAGTTAAAGTATATCCCCAGAGTCAAAGGTTGGCTTGACCAGAACATGCTTCGGGCACGCTATAATGGTATGCGCATGACCGACCTCGGTCGAAACCCGGCGTCTTCAGCAAACGACTCTTTACTGAAAGCTATAGAAGCACTGAGAAAGAATCACCCTGATTTCTTGCCAACTTATGATAGGAATTTCTTCCACATCTAAGCTCGGCAGTTCTAGAGGGGTGAAGCCTCTCTTATATAACCAATTCCCCCTCTCCTTTGAAGGAGAGGGGGATAAAGGGGGTGAGGATGAAAATCATGGTAGTTGTTAGAGGAGGAAAAAGAAAAGAACTCAAAAATTGGCGATGAGCCAGAAGGTGAAAGGCATTATAGTATGGCAAAGGTAATATCTGCCGAACCGCATATTATACAAGGCAACCCCGACCCCACAAAGATTTCAACCAGCTTTGCAGAGCGTCAAAACCTAACGATGCGAATGAGTATGAGGCGATTTACAAGGTTGACCGATGCCTTTTCAAAGAAGGTTGAGAACCTAGAGTATGCCGTAGCACTTCACTTTATGTATTATAACTTTGCGAGACCGCATAAGACACTAGCTAATCCTTATCCAACAACACCAGCTATGGCAGCAGGTATAAGTAATCATATCTGGACTATTGGGGAAATTGTAAAACTGGCTGATTAGCTCCGCAAGGTATTAGCGTATTTTTTGGGTTCTTTGCATAAAGGCTAAATCAATTTCGTAGCGTTCGTCGGCCTTTAGCCATAGTTCCTGAGCATAAGTAGATTTGCCGTCAGCTTTTGAACAGCGTGGCCCATGGAAAAGCCAAACTAAGATACCTTCGGTCTTCGCTACTTCAAATGCGGGGAGCAAATCACCATCCCCCGCTACGATAGCAACATGGTTGATTTGTTGTTTACCACTCAGTAAAGCTAAATCCAATCCTAGCATCAAGTCAACTTTTTTCTGCTCAAAAATTGGCTCACCTTTGTCACTCAAACCACAAAACACCAGCCTACCTCGCCTAACCTCAAACCGGCGTAGCTGACTTAGGTAATCATAGAAGCTTTGTCTCTTACTAAATCGCAAAGCCTCATCAGGCGTTGGTGGGTTGCTTTGATATGGTAAGCAGTTGTAGTAGAAAGTTCTGAGCAGCTCAATATCAGTAGCCGTAGAAGCCACAACCTTTCTTATCTCACCACTGATTTTTTCATAATCTATGAATATGCCGAACTCTTTTTCAGCTATCTTGTCAAGGTAACCACCATCAATGAAAATCGCTAGTCTAGACATATTCTCATAAAAACGGACAAGCTGGAGATGTCCTCCAGCTCATCCTACTACATTTTCACTTGACATCCTTTTTAGAACGTCAAGAACCATTAACACGCATAAACACTAACATATTGCTTTAAACTTGTCAATCTCGCTTACTAGATTCAACATCACCCTCTGACTAAATTCCTCTATTCTAATTATACCACACCCCAATTTTCTCCCTAATCTACCAATTTTCTCCCTAATTTGTCTGAAATTGACCCACTACCGAAAAATCTAGACATATAGGCATATATTTGTTATAATGTATATGGTTTATTCCGGCGAAGGAGCGATTGATGAAAAGGACGATGATTTATCTATCAGAGCAAACTCACCAGGGGCTGAGAAAGCTAGCCTTTGAGGCAAATACCTCGGTTGCCGAGCTAATCAGACAAGCCATTACTAAAGTATATGGTGAGGATATTGAGGATATTCAAGTCATGGAAGAAGAGCTGGTTAAATATCAGGCTCACCCGGAATCAGCCATAGAGTTGGAGGAATATCTGCGTCAGAGGAAGGCGCATGTATCGGCTTGAGTTAACATCTCAAGCACAGCGTCAACTGGATAAGCTTTCCGTAGCCGATTTAGAAAGAATAGTAACCACTATCCAGCAGCTTAAAAATAACCCCAGACCTTACGGAGCTAAAAAATTAAGAGGACCAATATATAGAATCCGAACCGGCGACTGGCGAATAGTCTATGCCGTTTTTGATAAGGATAATCTGGTAATTGTCGGTAAGATAGCCAGACGCTCAAAGGATACCTACAAGAGAATAAATGACCTGCTCTAACCTCAAGCGAGGTGTGTTATGGATATGTTTGAGCAGAAGTTCGAGGAGCAAAAGGGGAAAGAGGCACCGCTGGCAGCCCGGATGAGACCGGATAGCTTCCACGGCTTTGTCGGGCAGGAGCACCTTGTTGGGGAGGGGCGTGTGCTGAGGAAAGCTATTGAAGCCGGACAAATACCATCAATCATCCTGTGGGGTCCACCGGGGAGCGGTAAAACTACCCTGGCTTTCATCATCGCCAATAGCACCAATTCCCACTTCAGCCCGATATCTGCCGTCAGCGCCGGTGTATCTGATTTGCGCCGGATAATAGAGGAGGCTAAGGAACGGCGCAAGCTGCACCTCCATAAAACCATCCTGTTCATAGACGAGATTCACCGCTTCAACAAATCACAGCAGGATGCCGTTCTGCCCTTCGTTGAGGACGGCACCGTTACCCTCATTGGCGCCACCACGGAAAACCCATCCTTTGAGGTCATCTCTCCCCTCCTCTCCCGCTGTCAGGTGCTTACCCTGAACCCCCTTACCAACAACGAAATCCTCCTCATCGTCATGAGGGCACTGAGAGATAAACTGCAGGGTCTCGGTTTACTGAACATAGAAATGGATGACGACGCCCTGAGCCACCTCATCACCGTGTCCAATAACGATGCCAGAATTGCCCTTAACGCTGTGGAGATAGCCGCCCTGACCACGCCGCCTGACGCCGATGGCAAACGCCATATTTCGCTGGCGACCATTGAAGATGCCGTCCAGCATCGGGCATTACGCTACGACAAAGGGGGCGAGCAGCACTACGACCTCATCTCAGCCCTGCACAAGTCGATGCGAGGTTCAGACCCGGATGCTTCCCTGTACTGGCTGGCAAGGATGCTGGAAGCGGGAGAAGACCCGCTATATATTGCCCGGCGACTTGTCCGCTTCGCCACCGAGGATGTGGGTATGGCTGACCCCCAGGCACTGGTCATTGCCATGTCGGCTCAGCAAGCCGTCCACTTCATCGGCATGCCCGAAGGCAACCTGGCTCTGGCTGAGGCGGCAGTCTACTTAGCCACCGCCCCGAAAAGTAACTCCCTGTATCAGGCTTACTCCCAGGTTCAGGAGGAGATTAAACAGGGCACCAGCGAATCAGTACCTCTGCACCTGCGCAACCCGGTAACACCCTTAATGAAAGAGATGGATTACGGCAAGGGATATAAATATGCTCACGACTACCCGGAACACTTCGTTGAACAGCAAAACCTGCCCGATTCCCTTCAGGGCAAACAATACTACACCCCCAGCGACCAGGGGTATGAGAAACAGATTACCACCCGACTCAAAACCTGGCGACCGGAAAAGAAGGGGCAAGCCAAGTCATCACCACCTCCAAAACCTAAGACGTCTTGACACCCCCACTCACCAGCGATTAGACTAAGATAAAATATTCGTTCTTTCACAACGTAAATAACGCCGATGCTCAGGCAATAAATCAAAAGGGGGGAGGAAGATGGCTATTTTTGTTGCTTTAGGGAATGCCACCGACGACGGGATTAGGAACCTGGAAGCGATGAGTATGCGCCACAAGCGAGCGGTTGAGCGTGCCGAGAAGCGGGGGGCTAAGGTCATTGCCAGCTATGCCCTTCTCGGTCAGTACGATTACCTGGTCATTCTGGAAGCTCCCGATATCAAAACAGTAGCCAGCGTTTTGACCAGAGAAGCACAAAGGGGTAATGTCCGGTACCAAACAATGCCCGCCATGCCCATGGAGGAATTTGCCGAACTAATCTAATTCAGGCTCAAAGTTTGTGGTAAACGCCGGCATCGGTTATAATATAGAATGGTTGCAGCGCGGGGTGGAGCAGTGGAAGCTCGTCGGGCTCATA
>DATKVW010000011.1:0-5013 GCA_035529875.1 Dehalococcoidales bacterium
TGGTAGGTCACCGAGAACGGTTCGGGGACGAAGCTCTCGTCATCTATCGCCGAAGCTAGTGTTGAATGGAGTTCGGCGGTGCGCTGCCCTAAAAGTTGAGCCGAGACCAAATAAGGCCCAACGGTATCTGTGACTGCGGAAGGTACAGCTTCGTCACTGATGTCCAGTAAAGAATCACTAGTGGGCATTGTTGCCTCTGCGCCTGGAAGCGCTAGTACTCCCTCAAAGTAACGACTCAGTGAATCTAATGTATATTGCCAGGCATCCCCTTCGTTATGCACATACCCGTGAAGAATACCCAAAGTTATCGGTTCCCGCCAACGTGTCCTGTATTCAATAACGCCAGCAACTGGAGGAGCATTGGGAAAAGGCTGCTTCTCGGTAAGAAACCTCCCAATCTCAAGTTCAGGGCTCACCCCCTCTTCCAGACGGCGGAAGAGCTTGAGCTTGAACCGTTCTCCATAGACCACTGAAGTGTTAGTCTGTTCCCCCTTGAGGAGAGCAGATTCAAGAGAATCTGCAACTGGCCCACGTATCCGGCGAAACACCTTCCGGGTGTAAGATGTGGCAATCTCCCCCTTTTGCCCCCTGAAACTATGGTGCCGAGCCATGGCCTTGAGCAGGGCATCGCGGAACTCCGGCTCAACTAAGGCATCATAAACAACCCCTTCCCCATCGGCATGTTTGCCCTTCAGCTTCAGATGAGCGATAACGGCTTGAGGTAGCTCATGGATAATCTGGTTTGCCCGTTCTCCCAAAGCAAAAGTGATAGGGAGCAGGTAAGTCTCGGGTTCTCCTTCGGAGTACTCCAATTTGAGCAGGACCAGGTGAGCCGTGGAGGTATCATAGGGTATAGCGATAACATCCTGTATATCTGATGACCGGATGTATCGTGCCTTACCACCAAACCAACGGCGTTGTCTGGTATAGCCTAACAGTACCGCTTCTAAAGCTGGCTTCTTGCCACGTTTGTATAGCTCTTTCCAGTCCCTAGTAAGAGTGAGCGTCGGTACTAAAACCTCCACCGGCGCGGTGCCCAAATCGATTCGTTCCGGTTTTTTGGATTCTACAGAAAACCAGTAAAAGCCATATGGACTGAGGGTGACAGAATAGGGTGCTTCCGCGATGATGGGAAACTCTGTCTGCCCAAAGATTTCAACAGGTACTTTTCCGTTGAATTCAGTCAGATTAAGGCTGGTATGTTGTGCTAAACGCGAAAGGTTAGCTATCACCAAGATGGTCTCGTCTTCATAGTGGCGCAGGAAAGCCAATACCTTACGATTTTCCGGGTTAAGGAACTCAAGGCTACCCCTGCCGAAGGCTTTGAAGCGTTTTCTCAGGGCGATGAGGCGCTTCATCCACCAGAGGAGAGAATCTGGGTTATTCTGATGAGCCTCCACATTGACCGCCTCGTAGTGATACTCAGGGTCAATATTGACCGGAAGGTAAAGCCGTTGAGGGTTGGTACGGGAGAAACCAGCGTTCCGGTCGGTGTTCCACTGCATCGGGGTGCGGACGCCGTCACGGTCACCCAGGTAGAAGTTATCTCCCATGCCAATCTCATCCCCGTAGTACATCATTGGTGTTCCGGGTAAGGAGAAAAGAAGACCATTCATCAGTTCAATTTTCTTCCGGTCGTTGTTGAGAAGCGGCGCCAGGCGACGGCGGATGCCAAGGTTGAGCCGAGCCTGGATATCGTGAGCGTATACCCGGTACATGTAGTCCCGCTCTTCGTCAGTAACCATCTCCAAGGTAAGTTCATCATGGTTGCGGAGAAAAAGCGCCCATTGACAGCTCTCTGGAATGGGTGGTGTATGCTGAAGGATGTCAATGATGGGAAAACGGTCTTCCATACGGATAGCCATAAACATGCGCGGCATAAGAGGAAAGTGATAGGCCATATGGCACTCATCTCCTTCGCCAAAATAGGCAACAGCATCATCAGACCACTGATTTGCCTCAGCCAGCAGCACGCGGTTCTGAAATTTTTCATCTACCTTGCGACGTAATTCCTTGAGGAAGGCGTGCGTCTCCGGCAGGTTCTCGCAGTTAGTGTCTTCTCGCTCGTAAAGATAGGGTACAGCATCCAGACGAAGCCCGGAAACTCCCAAACCGAACCAGAAATCAATCACACGCATTATGGCCTGCCGCACCAGCGGGCTATCAAAATTGAGGTCAGGTTGGTGCGAATAGAAGCGGTGCCAGTAATAAGCTCCAGCCACAGGGTCCCAAGCCCAGTTTGATGACTCAAAATCCTTAAAAATGATCCGGGTTTCTCTATACTTATCCCGGTTATTATTCCAGACATAAAAATCACGTTCTTGACTTCCAAAATCTGCCCGACGCGCCCGCTGGAACCAGGAGTGCTGGTCTGACGTGTGGTTAAGGATTAGCTCGTTAATTACACGTAGACCCCGATAATTGGACTCCCTGAGGAAGACCCTGAAGTCATTAATCGTACCGTAACTGGGATGGATGCCAGTGTAGTCCGAGACATCGTAGCCATCGTCCTTGAATGGAGAAGGGTAGAATGGAAGGAGCCAGATGGCGGTGACCCCCAGGTCACAAAGATAATCCAACTTTTCCGTAAGTCCGGGGAAGTCACCGACGCCGTCACCGTCACTATCATGGAAAGCGCGGACATGAAGCTCGTAAATGACGGCATCCTTGTACCACAGGGGGTCATCATCCCGCCAAAAGTATCTTTTATCACTAGTTGCCATAGTGATAGCCTCTTCTATATATGATACTCGACTTACTACCCGGTGGCAAACTGCCGTCGTACCTGAAAGATATGGGCTGGTATCTCTTGCGGATTAAGTTCCACATAGTTCCGCGAACCCCGCCACTGGTAGGTAGTATCTGCTAGAAGGTCATGAACCTGATAGGACTGGTCAGGGTTAAGTCCCAGTTCTTCAAGGAAAAGGTCTACCCAGCCCGACTGTTTATATCGGTAGTCCAGGTTCACCACAACTAATATTATGTTGGAAAGGTCTTCTGTACGCTTACTATAGCAAATAAGCTGACCATTATCTATTGAGTGGAAACGCAGACTCAAGTCGTTCTGAAGAGCTGGGTTCTCCCTGCGAATTCGATTCACCCGAGCGACAAAATTCTTCAGGCTATCGGGACTATCAATATCCCAATGCTTTAGCTCATACTTTTCTGAGTCTAGATATTCTTCACTTACCGCATCCTTACGGTGGTTTTCACAAAGCTCAAAAGCTGGTCCATAAATTCCGTAATTAGCACTAAGGCTGGCTGCCAGTACCAGCCGTGTCATAAACGCCGGCCGCCTGCCGTCTCTAAGATAGTCGCTCAAAATGTCGGGGGTATTCGGCCACAGGTTAGGGCGGAAAAATTCCCGCAAATCGGTTTGAGTCAGCTCAGTAAAGTACTGGGTGAGTTCCCACTTGGTATTACGCCAGGCAAAATAAGTGTAGGACTGGCTGAAGCCGAGCTTGGTCAGCCGGTACATAATCTTGGGTCTGGTGAAAGCCTCAGAGAGAAAAATCACCTCAGGGTAATTCTCTTTGACCTGACCGATTAGCCATTCCCAGAAAGCGAACGGCTTAGTGTGGGGATTGTCCACACGGAAGATACAGACTCCCTGCTCTATCCAGAAGAGGACAACGCTTTTAAGTTCTTCCCAGATTCCCTGCCAGTGCTCGGTCTCAAATTCCAGGGGATAAATGTCCTGGTATTTCTTGGGTGGATTTTCAGCATATTGCACCGTCCCATCAGGTCGCCATCGGAACCATTCCGGATGTTCTTTCACATAAGGGTGGTCAGGCGAGCACTGAAAAGCCAGGTCAAGGGCAACCTTAATGCCATATTCTTGTGCCTTGGCGATGAACCTTCGGAAGTCCTCCAAAGTACCAAGTTGGGGATGGACTGCCTTATGTCCCCCTTCGTCTGAGCCGATAGCCCAGGGGGTTCCAGGGTCACCAGATTTGGCCCTAGGGACATTATTCTTCCCCTTGCGGCTGGTGTAGCCGATGGGGTGGATTGGGGGAAAATATAGCACATCAAAGCCCATCTCGGAAACGTAGGGGAGGCGTGTTTCACAATCCTTAAAGGTGCCGTGCTGCCCAAGCTCAGACGCACAAGAGCGCGGAAACATCTCGTACCAGGTGCTAAAACGTGCCTTTTCTCGGTCAACCTCTAATATCAACTCTTTGGGATAGATGGTGGCAAACCGGCGGTCGGGGTATTTATTCATAACTGCTGTTACTTTGTTGCTTAGCGCCAGCTTAGCCTTTGCTGACGGCGATACTTGGCTTGACCGAAGAGTCTCTGCCCATTTCTGCATATTGCCTGTATCATACTTTCTGGCACGCTGGCCGACTTCTTCAATCATTTGAGCCCCGATTAGAAAGTCAACGGAAATATCTTGCTTTGCCTCAACTTTTTTTGCCATATCTTGCTGCCAGGTCTTAAACTGGTCAATCCAAGCCATTAATGTATACTGATAGCGCCCAAGCTCGGTGACCACAAAAGAGCCATGCCAGCGGTCGTTGACCAGAAACTCCATGGGAACCTCAATCCATTTGGGGTTATCTTCCTTGCGATATAGCAACATTCCAGAGGGGAGAGCATGTCCATCGGCAAAAATATCAGCCTCAACGACTACTTTGTCCCCGACGATCCGTTTGATGGGAAAGCGTCCGTCGTCAATCTCAGGCTTTACTTCCTCAATAACGACCCGTGTTCTGTCTTCGCACTCCTTCATTTTGACGTATCCTCACTGTGTGATTTATATTATAACCCATTAGCCTTGGTTTGGTAAGCTACGGACTCGTTTGCCGTGTAGTTATCCATAATTAAGCATCGGGGTAACTTTTGCTTGGATAGTTACCCCCTTGAACAATAGCTTATTTTGTTAGCTAAGACATAAAAAAATGAGGCCTGGGGAAAATCTCCCCAGGCCTCTTCACAAGTAATTATCAGGTAATTCTAGAATTCAAACAGTGCTGGCTGTGCTTCTTGCCTTTTGGCTTCCTCTTTCTCTCT
>DATKVW010000012.1:0-4751 GCA_035529875.1 Dehalococcoidales bacterium
TGTGGTATATATCAGTCCTATTAAGAAACAGACAACGGATACGAGCAGCGAGGTTTTTACTCGACTCCAGCCAAATTTATCCATAAGTGGGGTGACTACCGCGCCGTAGGCGAGGAAGTATGCCGAGGTTAAACCTAAGAAAAACAGGCAGAGGAAGAAGACTATACCAATAAAGGCATTGGCTCCTGGCATCATAGAGATTCCAACCGGGAAACTTACGAAAGCTAGGCCTAAACCGGAAGCAACGACGTCCCCGACCGGAGCGGATAAGGCCTGCATCATGTAACCAACAATGCTAAATATGGCAAAGCCGGCAAAGAAAGCAGTAGAAGCATCGGCAAGGGAGGTTATGACAGCATTGTTGTTCACATCTGCTTTCTTGGCGATAAAACTACCATAGGCAAACATTCCTGCCATTCCCAGGGAGAGGGTAAAGGCAATCTGGCTAAAGGCAGCGTACCACACATCCACATTGCCTAATTTAGCAAAGTCTGGGGCAAGGTAGAAGTTGAGTCCCTGTGCAATCCCGGGTAAGGTCAGGCCTCTTATCAGTAGGACGGCTAGGAAGACCCAGGCAATAGATACCGCCCATAACGAAACCGTTCCGATTACTCTGGCTCCTCTAAACATTACCAGAAATATAATTATCCAGGTAAGTGCCAACGCGCCTACTATTGGCCACTGAAGACCACCGAGTACACCGGGACTGCTGGAAAGACCCAGGACTGTTTCAAAGAAGTATCCTCCGGCTCCTTCAACTCCAGCTTGACCCATACCCCAGGCTACGGTGGCGGAACCGACTACATAATTCAGAGCCCAGGCCATTATGACGGTATAGTAGGTAACTATCAGGAAGCCAGCAAAAGCTGGCCACCAGCCTAACCATTCCCACCCCTTGCCTATTCCGGCGAATACGCCAGGAGCGCTTCTCTGGAAATAACGCCCCATACCAAACTCCAGGGTAAGCCAGGGAATACCTATCACAATAAGACCGATTACATAGGGTATCAAGAATACCCCACCGCCGTATTCATAGGTTATATAGGGGAATCTCCAGACATTACCCAAACCTATGGCAGAACCGATGGCGGCAAATACAAAGAAACCCCGGCTTGTCCATCTTTCTCTCAATACTTTTGCCAATAACTTGTCCTCCTTCTTAAAAATTACAGGTTAAAAGGACTACTTCTTACTCGCCCGCTGAAAAACTAAGCTTCCCAGCGGGCGTCGTTAATATGACCTTCCAGACCCACCTGAACCTTGATTGAGACAAAACAATGCCTCACACGCTAGACTCGCCTATTTAAAAATTATTAACATAAAGCTAGCACGAATATAAACAGTTGTCAATACCCTTTAACAATGTCGTTTAGCAACCTATTCCCTGGCCTCCTTCCATTGTTGACAGGAGCTTATTTAATCAGGGGTGTTTAAGAGGGGCGTTAGCCCCTCTTCATAAAATCTTCCCCCTCCCTAGTAAGGGAGGGGGACAAAGGGGGTAGGTTGCTAGCCAATATCTAATGGGAGCAAAGCCAGTAGTGAAATCCTAAATTCTAAGCACGAAACCCTAAACAAATTCAAAGCACCAATCACCAAAACCCAAAACCAGACCTTCAGGTTCAGGATTTACTTCTAGAAATGATTTTACCAACCCCTCACCCTTTTTCCCTCTCCCCTTCGTAAGGGGAGAGGGAAGGGATTTTAGAGAGGGGGTAAAGCCCCCTCTCTTACCTGCACTCCCTCAGAGAGAGAAATACCAAAGGAGAGTGAAAGGGGGGCGAGCCCCTCTTACTTAACCAGTTTTCCCTCCTCTTTAGTAACAGGAGCTTATTTAATCAGGGGTGTTTAAGAGGGACGCTAGTCCCTCTTCCAAAATTATTTCCCCCTCCCTGGTAAGGGAGGGGGAAAAAGGGGATAGGTTGCTAACAAGTATCTAAAAGGGATGTAGCCTGTCATTAGGCTGTTAGCGGTGGGTTTTCTTATCTATGATATTGAGTGGTCTGTCAGATAGCTTGTAGGAAAGTAGCTTTCCAACTGCTCCAGCGCTTTCTTGGTATCGCTGGCAACTTTAGCCTTTTCGCAGTGCTTCAGCCGATATTTAAATAGCCAGTAGGTGAACTCGTTTAGCTCAATCAGGCTGATGGACCTGAGTTGCGGGTAGCCCCTCTCTTTCCTGAAGCGCTTGAGCAATGCGGCTTTGGTGGCTCCATAGATGCGGTGATAAGCCTCATCAGTGGTATCGTGCTCATTGTTATAACCCCAAATCCGCCTCTCCTTGCGCACTTCCTTCTGCACTGTCAGAATTAAAGCCTTCTCCATAGCAACACCGTAGAAGTAATTAAGATATTGGTGGTATTTAGTGGTGCCAATAAGCTGTTTGAATTCTTTTACCGTGAGATTAAGCGGTGGCCTGCCGTAGAAAAGGAGGTCAGTTTTCTCGCCGTCAGGTAATAGGTTATCAATCTCCTGGCACAGGCGCTCAGCGAGAAGTAACCAGTCAAAGGCTTCACCGGCGATAAGATAGCGGTAGGTGCGACCGTTATAGGTCTCCTCGGACTTAGTCCACAGCCCGATGGCTTCGAGCAGGGCGAGATACCAGTGTTTACCGCCGGTAATAGCTTGCTCCAGGTGTTTTATAATAGACTGGGTATCTCCTGAGTTTAATTTTGAGGACTGTAACTGAGAATCGGTCATTGCCCACCCACCTAGTGCTTGAGATAAGCCAGAACTTCCGCTAGTGGCTTGGTATTGAGTATGTCTGCTGCCTGGCACCACCCCCGCCGGGCAACCCCCACCCCGAAGCGCATGAAGTCCAGGTGCTCGGTGCTGTGGGCATCGGTGTTAATCACCAGCTTTATTCCCAGCTCTCTCGCCCGATAGGTGTGAATATCCTTGAGGTCCAGCCGACTGGGCGAGGCATTGATTTCCAGCATGGTGCTGGTTCTGGTAGCGGCTTGAAATACGGCTTCCATGTCAACGGCTACCGGTTCCCTTTCGGGCATAAGGCGAGCAGTGGGGTGCGCCAGTATATCAACATTGGGATTTTCCATAGCGCTGATAATCCGTTTGGTCATCTGCTCCCGGCTCTGGTTCATACCGGAATGAATGGCAGCAGTAACAATATCCAGCTCAGCCAGTAGCTCATCAGGCATATCCAGATTACCGTTGGCGCGAATGTCAACCTCAATGCTGGTGAGGATGCGGATGCCGTCCAGCCTCTGGTTAAGCGCCTTAATCTCGGCTATCTGCTGTTTCAGTTGCTCGGAGTCTAACCCGTGGGCGATACCCCGCCCCCCGGAGTGGTCGGCAATGCCCAGATACTGGTAGCCGAGGGCTTTAGCCGCCAGAGCCATTGTCTCCAGGGTATCGCGCCCATCGCTCCAGTCAGTATGGACATGGAGGTCGCCCTTGATATCTGATAGCTCTACCAGGCGGGGTATAGTGCCCTGCTCTGCCCTCTCCACTTCCTGCTGACCTTCTCGTATCTCGGGCGGGATAAACGGCAGCCCCTGCCGCTGGTAGAAAGCCTCTTCGGCGGTAAACTTTTCCAGCTCTCCTGTTGCCAGATTGGTGATGCCGTATTCGGATAAACTTAATCCCCGACGGCGCGCCCTTTCCCTGAGGTTGATGTTGTGCTGTTTGCTGCCGGTGAAATATTGCAGGGTGGAGCCAAAGGAGTCGTGCTCCACAATTCGGAGGTCAACCTGAAGCCCGCCGGCGACAACCACGCTGGCTTTGGTGGTGCCGCTGGCTAGAATCTCTTTGACCTGGGGCAGGGTGGTGAAGGTATGGATTGCCTCGGTGGCATTATCTGCCGTGCCCATAAGGTCAATGTCGCCCACGGTCTCGCAGAAGCGGCGAAGGCTCCCCGCCGGGGTCAGGTTTCTCAGCCCGGGCACATCCTTGAGTCTGCCTGAGATTTCGTCCACCACGGGCAAGGCATCGCCGATGGGGATACGCTGGCTCCGCTTCTTTCTTCTCAGCGCCTGAACCTGGTGGAGGATATTCTCGGCGGTCTTGTCCCCCATGCGGTATAGCGAGGTTACCTTACCGCCGGCGATGGCTGCTTCCAGCTCGTCCACCGACTTTATTCCCAGCTCGCTGGAGAGTAACATGGCGGTCTTGGGTCCGATGCCGGGGACATCCAGCAGGGTGCTGATTCCTTCGGGAAACTCGGCTTTTAGCTTTTCGTAGTACTCCAGCCTACCGGTGGTTATCAGCTCGCTAATCTTCCTGGTAATTGCCTCACCCGCCCCCGGTATCTCCTTCAGCCTGTCCTCCTTGACCAGTTGCTCCGCCTCCACGGGCAGGTGCTCAATGGAGCGGACTATCTTCTGGTAAGCCCGAATCTTAAACGGGTTCTCCCCCTTAAGCTCCAGGAGGTCAGCAATATCCTGAAATACCTTGGCAATCTCTTTATTATTCATGGGAGTTAATCTAAACCCACATCCGTTTTAAGAGATTGGATTTGCTCTTCGGGAAAGTCAAATTTCTCCGACATAACTCTGTCAAAAGCTGAGGGAGGACTGAGGCGAAATTTCCTACCTCGCAAGATTTGTCCGTCTGAACCCACTAACTCAATGCTATAATCTTGAAAGTTTGCAAGGACGAAGTTCATTTTATCGAACAGACATTTGTACATTGGTCTCAACCAAGCTGGCTTTCTATAGTGAACTACAATGTAAAGTCCGTAAAAACACCAGATTGCAATCAAAATCCAGTTACTGCTGTTCCCCTTCTTATAATACAGG
>DATKVW010000013.1:0-3246 GCA_035529875.1 Dehalococcoidales bacterium
TGCCACGCCTCTACTGTGGCCGGTCTGGCTCAGGCATTCGGTAGTGGTGCCATGACCAACTCTATACCTGATATTGAAGAAGCCAACTGCATTTTCATCATCGGGTCGAATACCTCCAGTCAGCATCCCCTGATTGCCACCAGAATCTGGGCAGCCAAGGAAAAGGGAGCCAAGATAATAGTGGCTGACCCCAGAAAGATACAGCTTTGCGAAATCGCCGATATCTACCTGCCCATGAAATCGGGAACCGATGTCGCCCTGCTGAATGGTATGATGAAGGTAATCATTGACCAGGGGCTTGAGGATAAAGAGTTTATCAAGGAGAGGACAGAGGGCTTTGACGAACTGCTTAAAACTCTGGAGAAAGTTTCTCTGGCTGAGGTAGCCGATATCACTCAGGTACCAGCGGAAGATATTGAGCAGGCTGCCAAAATTTATGCTCAGGCTGAGCGAGCTTCTATTATCTATTCTATGGGCATAACCCAGCATACCACGGGCACGGATAATGTCATGTCAACGGCTAATCTGGCAATGCTCACCGGCAACATCGGCAAACCCGGCACCGGTGTTAATCCGCTCCGGGGACAGAATAATGTACAGGGTGCCTGTGATATGGGGAGTCTTCCCAATGTATTTTCCGGTTACCAGGCGGTAACCAACGATGAACTGAGGGCTAAAATGGCTAAAGCCTGGGGTGTGGCTGAGCTACCGGCAAGGGTCGGCTTGACTGTGGTCGAGATGATAAACGCAGCCGCAGCCGGCGAGCTTAAGGCGATGTATATCATCGGGGAAAACCCAATGCTATCCGACCCCGATATTAACCATGTCAGGCAGGCACTGGAGAACCTTGATTTTCTGGTAGTTCAGGACATCTTCCCCACCGAGGTCACTGCCCTGGCTGATGTTGTTCTGCCTGCTGCCTGCTGGGCAGAGCAGGACGGAACCTTTACCAATACCGACAGGCGGGTGCAGATGGTAAGGAAAGCGGTGGAACCGCCGGGTGAAGCCAAGGCAGATTGGGAAATTATATGCCAGCTCGCCAGGCTAATGGGAGCATCTGAATTCTTCCCGTTCACCTCAGCCGAAGAGATTTTCGCCGAAGCGTGCCAGGTAACACCTCTGTGCCACGGCATGAGCTATAAAGCGCTGGAACAACCTGACGGTTTGCAGTGGCCCTGCCCCAGTGAGGGTCATCCCGGTACCACTATCCTGCACCAGCAGCAATTCACCCGGGGTAAGGGCAAATTCCACCCGATAGTTTACAAGGAGCCAGCCGAAGTTCCTGACAAAGATTATCCCTATCTTCTCACCACGGGCAGAGTTATCGCTCAATGGCATACCGGAAGCATGACCCGGAGGTCGCCAGCGCTGGAGAGTGAGTTCCCCGAATCATTCATCGAGATTAACCCCGATGATGCCAAAAAGCTGGGGATAAAAGACAAGGAGCCGGTTAAGGTGAGCTCACGAAGGGGAGAAATACAGGTCAAATCGCTGGTTACCGACCGGATTAAGCCGGGAATAGTCTTTATACCCTTCCACTATGCTGAAGCGGCAGCCAATGTGCTCACCAACCCCGCCCTCGACCCCATAGCCAAGATTCCCGAATTCAAGGTCTGCGCCGTTAAGATTGAAAAGGGAGGCTAAAACTAGCCTCCCTTTAAAACTTATCCGCAATAAGAAAAAGCGTATTTAGCCTTTTTCCACCAGTTTGCGGCGGATAATCTTACCACCGGGTGACTTGGGCATTTCCTCTATAAAGGCTATATTCTTGGGACACTTGAAGGCAGCCAGACGCTCGCTACAGTATTTCAGAAGCTCTTCCTCGGAGCATTTCTCTCCCGGTCTCAGTACCACGAAGGACTTAACTTCCTCGCCATAAAGAGGGTCAGGAACACCCACTGTAGCCGCATCCTGAATTTTGGGATTGCTATAGAGAACCTCGTCTATCTCACGGGGCTGGATGTTCTCACCGCCGCGGATGATAAGCTCTTTTATGCGCCCGGTAATGAATACAAAGCCATCTTCATCCAGATACCCCAGGTCGCCGCTGTGAAACCATCCGTCAGGAGTTATCGCCTCGGCAGTAGCCTCCGGATTCTTGTAATAGCCCTTCATAACATTCTCGCCCTTAACCATAATCTCCCCCTCCTGCCCCGGTGGTAGCTCCTGTCCTTCTTTGTTGATAATCTTAACCTTACAGCCCTGGGCTTTACCCGCCGAGCCCGGCTTTTGCTGGCTCGTCTCCATAGGATTAGTAGTTACCTGGCTCGCCGTCTCCGAAATGCCGTAGGTTTCCACAATCCCAAAACTGAATCTCTCGCTGAAAGTATTCAGCACTGATACGGGAAGGGGGGCAGAAGCGGAGCGCCCAAACTTAAGCCGGGATAAGTCAAGGTTCTCTGCTTCCTCTTTTGGTCTGTTGAGGAGGATGGAATAAATGGTAGGCACTGCATTGAACCAGGTAGCCTGATGTTTAGCCAGGGTTGACCAGAAAGCACCGGCACTGAAACGGCGGGGCAAGATAATGGTGCCACCACTAAGCAGGCCGGAGACGAGGTTGACTACCTCAGCGTTGATATGGAAAAAGGGTAGCAGACATAAGCACTTGTCGTTTTCAGTAAGACCATGCCCGTCAATGATGAATTGGGCTTCATACAGGAGGTTGCTGTGAGTAAGGAGCACCCCCTTGGGTCGCCCGGTAGTCCCGGTGGTGTAAAGAAGCTCGGCTTCATCATCGGGAGAAACTTCTGCTGGAGGTGCAGGGGTACTTACCGGGGCTTGCTGGGGATGCAGGTCTTCATCGCCCTCGTTTAATATGGCAACCGGTAACGTTTTCCCCCACAGTTGCCATACCTCCTGCAAAAGAGGCGTTAAATCAGACGTGGTGACCACTATTTTACTATCGGCATGTTCCAGGATATACTGAAATTCGGGGACTTGCAGGTGAATATTGATGGGATTAGCCACCGCTCCCATCTTCATAGCACCAAAGAAAACATAGGCATACTCAGGGATGTTAGGCATAATGATTGATACCTTGTCCCCCTTGCCTATTCCCTGCTGGCGTAAGGTCTCCACTATCCGGTTAATGCCTTCTCCCAGTTGCTGGTAAGTAACTACTCGACCTGTCTCAGGGACAATAAAAGAAGGCTTATCACCGTACTTCTTAGCCTGAAAGTCTACCAGTTCTCCGATGGTCTTACACTTTTCCAATAGACTAGCCATATGACAGACCCCTCAAAATTA
>DATKVW010000014.1:0-2778 GCA_035529875.1 Dehalococcoidales bacterium
CCCTCCGGCCCCAGCAGTACCTCCAGTAGCTCCCTTATGGGCAGTTCATCGTTATGTAAACCATAAACATGGTGGGCGATACTGGGCTCGAACCAGTGACCTCTGCGATGTCAACGCAGTGCTCTAACCACCTGAGCTAACCGCCCCCAAAACAGTAGTAATTCTACTAGATGTCCTCTCCCCCGTCAAGCTTCAGCACCATAGGGTAGTTTTGCCGTCACTGCCGGATTATGTATTCGGCAACCTCTTCCTGCTTTTCATCCTATTGTCAACGAAACTCACCATAAAAAGGAGCAAGCCGCTAATCAACAGACCTCCCAAGTCCAGATATGTTATGTCAAATAACTTGCCGGCTAGCGCTGCTGACCCCCCACCTATAATTGCAGCCAATGCCCCTGCTGAAGTCACCTTTAACTTGTCCTTGTAGAAACCAGCAATTACCGGCAGAATCAAACCACAGGTATATATGGTATAGGCAAAAAGGAGGGTATTTATTACCCCTTTCAGGGTTAACGCCAGCACCAGAGCACTGACACCCACAACCACTATTCCCCACCGAGACAGGGACAGGATTTTCACCTGGCTAAGAGAAGGTCTAAACCGACCAACTATATCCACCGCCAATATGGTGCTGGCACTTAATAAACAGGTATCCGCCGAAGACATAACGGCACAAAGCAAGGCTGCCAGGACTATGCTGCCCAGGAAGGGAGGCAAAATCTCCTTGATTACTGTGGGGAAGGCTTGCTCCGGGGAAATCTGGGGAAACAAGACGGATGCTCCCATACCCACCAGGGTAATGCCAAAAGCAAAGGGGACAATAAGCAAGGCTGCCCAGAATACTGAGGTTCTGGCTGTTTTACCATCCCGAGCACAGAATAACCGGGAATACATATCGGGTCCCACCACATAGGTCAAGCCCACCAGTAACAGGAGCTTGACCAAATCTACCCCACCAAACTGAGCACCAAGGGGAAAGGCAAATTGCTCAGGCGAAAGAACGCTACTTAATCCGCTTAAACCTCCCAGATGCTGCAGGAGTAAAGCCAAGCCGCTGAACAGTCCGATGAAGACTATAGCTATCTGCAAGACATCGGTGCGAATAACGGCATATTGACCGCCCAGTATGGTATAGATGACAAAGACCGCAGTGCAGACCACCATCCATAAAAGGGGACTGCCTATTCCCAGCATGCCCAGTATTATCCCGGAAGCGACAATCTGAGCCGCTATAATACCCACCCAGGCAACAACGATAAGGATGGAAGCGGCTAAAGCTATCCGCTCATCGTACTGCTTCGCTACCAGTTCGGGAAGGGTATAAAGCCCGAACCTTCTCACCTTCTTTGCCAGGAAAAGGCCCAAAATCACCAGACCAATACTGCCCACCAGCAACCACCAAGCTCCGGTCAAACCCTGGCTGAAGCCCAACCCAGCCATACCCACCGTGGCTGAGCCACCAATAATAGTGGCTAGTAATGAGCCGGTGATAAATAATGAGGAGCCTTTTCTGCCAGCCACAAAGAAATCATCAATCCCCTTTACCCTTCTCCTGCTGGCTACCCCCACCACAACCATAGCCAGAAAATAAACAGCAATAATTATCAGTTCAAGCATTCCTATCTCTTTCTACCGCAAATACCAATAATAACCCCTAACCAGGCTTTATTGCTACCGCTTATACTTTATGAAGACAAAAATAAGGGCAATTCGGGAAGAAAAGGGAACAAAAGTGGATAGGAGTTTGCCAATGGAGATATTCCCCGAGATTTTATACGCCAGAACTTATCCTGTTGGCCTCTCGGTACCTATGATAGCAATCTCTATATTCTTGCCACAGTTAGGGCAGGTTATATTAAGAGTAAGGGGCCGGTTCATTACTCGTTCGGCAACAGCAGTAACCATAGAATCAATGTTATCCAAACGCTGGTCCAACATATTTAGACGCTGGTTAAACCGTTCGATGTCTATTGCCTCGGTTGATTCTACCACCCTATGCTTATCCTTCTTAGCCACTACTACATCTACCTGTAGATTATAGTTAGGCTAATTATAGGGGTCAGGTGATACTATGTCAAAGACCAAGAACAGAGGCTGTTTAGCAACCTATCCCCCTGACCCCCTTCCAAGAATAAATTCTAAATCCTAAGCACGAAACTCTAAACAAATTCAAAGCACTAATTACCAATTCCCAAACCATCAGGTTCTGAATTCAGGGCTTAGAAATGAGCTTGGCATCGCCCATCCTCTTAGATGTTTGGTTAGAACCTATCCCCCTGGCCCCCTTCCCTTATTAAGGGAAGGGGGAATTTGGATAAGAGAGGGGCTTCGCCCCTCTCTAAAACTTCTTCCCTTCTCTCCTGCGTAAGGAAAAATATTAAAGGAGAGTCAAAGAGAGGCTTCGCCTCTCTTACATACCCAATCCCCCTCCCTGGTAAGGGAGGGGGATAAAGGGGGTAGGTTGCTAACCAATATCTGCAAAGCTTATAATGAAATCCGAAATTCTAAGCACGAAACCATAAACAAATTCAAAGCACTAATTACCGAAACCTGACGAACCAAATCTTCGGGTCTAGGATTCAGGACTTAAAAGTTAGTACCTAGTTTTGAGAAAGTAGAGTGTTTAAGAGGGGCGAAAGCCCCTCTTTCTTTTTCTTCCCCCTCTCCTTGATAGGAGAGGGGGACAAAGGGTACAAACCGGGTACAATGGTAACAAAATAAACCGGGGACATGGGTAACAAGTGGTAAGGTATAGGCAAGGAGGTAGTGCCTATGCCT
>DATKVW010000015.1:0-3564 GCA_035529875.1 Dehalococcoidales bacterium
TTATGGGCGGAGATGTTAAGTGGGGAGATTGGGGTCTGGTAGTCAGCCTAGGGGCAGGCCTGGCAGCGGGCGCCACTCTTTTACACTGGGGAGAGTAAATGGCAATATTAGTTACAGGCGCATCAGGCTTTGTCGGCTCCGCTCTTATTCCTCTCTTGATAGAAAAGGGGTATCGTGTTTATGGGCTGTCGCGACATCCACCTATCGGCTCGAGAGACCTTATCCCCATCATCGGTGATGTAACCGAGCCTAACCTCGGACTGAAGGATGTGCCTGAGGGCATCACGACCGTCTATCACCTGGCTGGAATCCACTCCCTTAAACAAGAGGACAAGGACGGCTCAATATGGAAGACCAATGTAGAGGGGACGAAGAATGTCCTCGAGTTTTGTCTTAAACATGATATTAAAAGGCTTATTTTCATCAGCACGGCTTACACCTGGCCGGTTAATCCCTACGGGAAAAGCAAGATTGAGAATGAGAGTGCCATAACCGAGTTTGCTAAAGAGCACGACATCGAGGTAACCATTCTCAAGCCGTCAATAGTTATGGGAACAGCTGAACATCACTACCCGGGGCACTTCTCTCGGTTCGCATCAGCGGTAATACAGACTCACCGCAGAGCAGAGCTTGTCCGGAGAAAGATTGAAGGCACCCTTCGCCTGCCGGTAATCGAGCCTCTGTTTCGGATAAAGGGAAACCCGGAAGGTAAACTTAATCTCATTCAGATTGACCAGGTGGTCTGGGGCATGGCCAACATTGAGAAAGCCGGCACTTTCTGGCTGACTCACCCTGACCCGCCGACTCTGCAGCAGCTGGCCGACTGGGTTGGCGAACTCATTATGGTCAGGATGAAGTTCGAGCCGGAGTTTAAGCCGACCCCCATTGAGGCAGCATTCCAGAAAATGACCGCTGCCTTCCAGCCATATTTAATGGGGGACGCTTTCAAGTCTAATCTCCAATTAAGCCCCCCCATTGATAAAGCCTTCATCCAGGAGACCGTCAAGAGAACTGTCCTTGACTAAATTCCCCCCTCGGGTCTACAATTTTATTAAGGAGGCGCACCATGGTGATGAAAAGCATCGAGGATAAACTGGGCCTGCCCCCCCTATCTAAAATTGCCGAGTCCTTCGAGAAATTCCCCGACGAGAAGAAGCTCAAATCTATTAAGGATATCCTTACGTTAGCCGAGAGGGTATCAAAGACTGCCCCGGAGCTTGACAAGGTCATCGCCCTGATTCAAGTGTTGAATGAAATCCCTCTTGAGAAGCTTGAGAAGGTGGAGAAGGTGCTGAAGCGCATCGAGAAGATAATGAAGCATGCCCCCCAAGACTTGCTGGGTTTTCTGACCAGCTTGAAGGACGAATGATGATTACTCCCCCAACACTGCTCATCGTAGGCGTTATAGGAGGAGTGGGAGCAGCAGCCACCTACGGCGTATATAGTTACGCCGAGAAACTTGGCCCGAAGCTCACTATAGGTGATTTGCGGCCGGCTTTTCCCTGGGAAGGCCTCCTCCCGCTCCCAGTATTTATGTACAAGAAGCCAGAACTAATAGAGGAATTAAGGAGGAGGTAATTGAATACATCTATTCCCAGCTTACTCATCACTTCCGTTAGCAAAGCTGCAGCCAATGCTACTATCTCACCGGGGACGCTGCAACCATGGGTTGATGACATAAACAGGCGCGTGGCCGAAGAAGGTAAATTCTCCAAAACCCAAGTGGCCTACATACCATTTTCACCGCCACCAGTATTCTGGGATTATAAGTGCCGGAAGTGCCGTTTCTGGCAGGAACCAGACTCATGCACGACAGTTGAGGGCAAAATATCGCCAGGGGGCTGGTGCGCTATCTGGTTACCCCCGGACGACTATAAGGCGCTTAGCTGGCCTAAGGAGTTACTCTCAGGAGATTGGTGATGACTGAACCTAGGACTTTGGGACGGGTAGATTGGATGACCCGCAAGAAAGTCTGGCGTGTTATCTGGTATAAAGGCGCAGCAGATATTCCAGCAGGCGATTATCCTACAAAGAAAGAGGCCGAAGATGCTTTACGAGAACTTGTAGCTAGAGGCAATCCTACACCTGTTACCCCAGAGGTTACACTACCACCTAGTGTTCAATCTTACTTATATAAAGCAAGACAAATAAGAGAAGATGTAGCCTTTATTGATGGTGCTAGTTTAGTTGATGTTAAAAAAAGATATAATGTGAGTTCCAAAGAGGTTGCTTATAATGTAATACTTGCCCCTACGACTGGAACAGTCCTCAAAAAGGGTGAGACTTGGAGAATTAAAGCCTTAAGGATGGCTGATACTATGGAAAAGACAGCCGAAAGAATCAGGCAGGAAGTGATGACTGAGTCTAAACTTCCTACACCTGTTACCCCAGAGGTTACAAGGAATCTTCCAGAAATAAAAGCTCGTTTAGATTACTCAAAAACTGTTCCACCTGAGATACAAAGTAGGGTGGAGAAATTATTTTTTAGTTTGCCGCCTGAATTAGAACCAAACATAAAAAGATTCATAGTCACCGACAAAATGATTGTAAAATTTGGCGAACCTGGAAAGGGATATAGCGCTCAGTGGGTAGACTCTGAGCGGATAATGCGGTTGAATCACAGATTTACCGACAGAGACTTTTATCACGAAGTGGCTCATGCCCTAAATCCTGGTAAGTCGGAAAAAGAAGTAGAACAATTGGGACGATTGCTTGAAGAACGTATAAAAGCCATCCCCAAAGCCAGTGGTAATCCGGGCTTTACTGCTAAAGATGCAAAGAGTATTGGTGAGGAATTGGGCATTGACTTCAAAGGCTACGATGTAGAACAATTCAGGCAGGGGCTCGATGTGGAGCTCGAGCACTGTAATGTGACTAACTGCGACCCTCTTCTTACGGGGAAAATAGCGCAAGCTCACCTGAATGAGCTCCCAGACTACTACACGAGATTAGCCAAGATTGAGGAAGTAAGTAGAATGAAAACAGAAACAGAACGTAAATCATTACACGAGAGAATATTCGGCAAGGGTTCTACGCCGCCCCTGGAAAGGCTTGGCAGGGGGGAGACGCTAAATAACCTGCTGCCTATGTCTCCCGATATCGGGCCCCCCTTACCACGGGGCTTACGATTGAAGTGGCCGTGGAAAAAGTGAGGTAGCCAGGAGAAAAGATGCCGGATTTAGCTAAAATTGCAGGAATTTTGATAAGGCCCGCCAAACCGAGTAAGGGGCCACCGCTTCCAGATTCCTTTGACGTTTCCTGGCCAGGCTTCTTCAAGCGTGGTATAGACCGCCTGATTAAAGAACCTCCGTGGGTGACAATCCCGAAATACGGACTGATAGAGGAATTAAAGCGCGAGTTTGAAGTAGTAACCGGTCATAAGATTGACTGAAGGAGGCATGGCAAAATGGATGGGAGGGTGCTACCAGAACTTCTGCCGGGCGACCTGTTAGCCACACAACCCCATGATCTCCCTAGCCGATTCGCCGCTGATGTATTAAATGCTCAGACCTTCCACTGGGCGCTCGTGGTTCATCCTTTCCTGACTAACATTGGGGGCGATTA
>DATKVW010000016.1:0-2173 GCA_035529875.1 Dehalococcoidales bacterium
GAGGAAGAGGCGCAGCAGGTGAGAAGCCGGTTGGAGGCTGGTGAGGATTTTGCCACTCTGGTTGAGGAGTATTCCCAATATGAATATTCTGATGAGGAGACGGGGGATTTGGGTTGGCTGAGTCCTGGCGAGATGAGTTCAGTCTTTGATGAGTTTGTTTTCAACTCTGAGCTAGAGCTGGAGACACTGAGCCAACCCATAAGGGATGATGCTGCTCCCACCAGGGGGGGTTACTGGCTGGTGAAGGTTTTAGATGAAGATGATAGTAGGGAAATCGACGAAAACGATAGAGATTTTTTGAAAGCTCAGGTGTTTAACGAGTGGCTCTCTTCGCTGTGGGATGACCCTGAAAATCAGATTGATAGTTATCTTGATAGTGAGCAAAAGACGTGGGCGGTAGAGCAATCAATGAAGGGGTAATGATGGACAAAAAGGAAATTGGAATTGGCTTAATGGGGTTGGGGGTAATTGGTAGTCAAGTAGCTAAAGTCTTAATAAGTAAAGCAGGGGTTTTGGCTGAGCAAGTGAGCTGTCCTCTCCTCCTGCGTAAGGTAATGGTGCGGGATTTATCCAAAGAGCGTTCGCCGGAGATAGACTCGCAGCTCCTTACTACTGATGCCGATGATTTTTTTGCTGACCCCAAGATTGATATAGTCATCGAGGTGATTGGAGGTGAGACTCCGGCCCTCCAGTATTTGAAGAGAGCAATCTCAGGTGGTAAGCATGTAGTTACTGCTAACAAGGAGGTCATTGCCAAACACGGGGTGGAACTGCTGGCTCTGGCGCAACAGCACGGGGTAGGGTTGAATTATGAAGCTGCTGTTGGTGGCGGTATCCCTCTGATTGCGCCTTTTCGGTATGACTTGGTGGCTAACCGGATAAATGGTATTTTTGCCATCATAAACGGGACTACCAACTATATTCTTACCAAAATGGCAAAGGATGGCGTGGATTTTCCGTCGGCACTTAAACGAGCTCAGGAATTGGGATATGCTGAACCAAATCCCAAAAATGATGTAGAGGGGATAGATGCCGCCTACAAGCTGGCTATTCTTGCCTCCTTAGCCTTTCAGGCTCAAGTCCGTCCTGAAGATATTCATTGTGAAGGGATTGCGCGACTTAGCAGCCGGGACTTTCAGTATGCCCGGGAGCTTGGTTTTGCTATAAAGCTACTGGCTATAGCCAAACAGGACGATAAGTCAATTGAAGTTCGAGTGCACCCGGTTTTTATTCCTGATGATTCTTTTCTGGCCAAGGTTGAGGGTGCGTATAATGCTGTCTTGATTGATGGTGACCTGGTGGGTAAGGTACTTTTCTTTGGTCAAGGTGCTGGCGCCTTGCCTACCAGCAGTGCCGTAATAGCCGATGTAATATCCACAGCCAGGGATATTGTTCGCGGTGTTGGTGGTACCGTGGGCTGGAAGTTGCAGCCAGGGAAAGTCATTAAACCTATGTCCGAGGTTAAGACACGATACTACCTCAGAATGAATGTTGTTGACCGTCCCGGCGTCTTAGCTCAGATTGCCCGGATTTTGGGCGACCACAAGATTAGTATTTCCTCGGTTATTCAGAAGTTGGTTGATAGTGCCACTCGGAGTGCGGAAATAGTCATTATGACTCACCTGGCTAAAGAGGCAGCTATGCAGCAGGCTCTGGGGGAAGTGGCACATCTGGCGGTGGTTAAAAAGATAAGTAATTTTGTTCGAGTCGAGGTTTAAGCAGGGGGCAATAATGAAATCCGGCGTTTTGGCTAGTTATAAAGACTTCCTTCCAATTACACCTAATACACCTTTGTTTTCATTGGGTGAGGGCGATACTCCTCTGGTCAGGTGTCCTGAACTGGAGAAGAAGATTGGTTGCCGGGAGCTATATTTTAAGCTGGAGGGGTGTAATCCTACCGGTTCATTTAAAGACAGGGGTATGGTGGTAGCTGTCGCCAAAGCAATTGAAGCTGGCAGTAAGACGATAATGTGCGCGTCAACCGGTAATACCAGTGCCTCCGCTGCTGCCTTCGCTGCTTATTGTGGGCTTACCGCTATCATTGTTGTGCCTAAAGGCAAGATTGCTATGGGTAAGCTGGCTCAAGCTATTGTTTACGGGGCTAAGATAATTACCATTGACGGAAATTTTGACCAGGCGTTAACTATAGTGCGGAGTCTAACTCAGAAGCATC
>DATKVW010000017.1:0-11207 GCA_035529875.1 Dehalococcoidales bacterium
TATCAAATATCTAAGGCCGATTATATCACCGCTGATTGGTGGCTAACAATTAAGACCAGAGATTGTTTATTAACCTCATCCCCTTAGACACTGGTTAGCAACCTACCCCCTTTATCCCCCTCCCTTACCAGGGAGGGGGAATTGATTATATAAGAGAGGCAACGCCTCTCTTTGATTCTCCTTCAGTATTTCTCTTTCTGAGGGAGTGCAGGTAAGAGAGGGGGCAAAGCCCCCTCTCTAAAGGCTCTTCCCTCTCCCCTTCATAAGGGGAGAGGGATAAAGGGTGAGGGGTTGGTAAACTTTTTCAGAAGTGAATCCTGAATCTAAAGTTTTTGGGAATTAGTGTTTTGAATTTGTTTGGGATTTAGTGCTTAGAATTTATTCTTGGAAGGGGGACAGGGGGATAGGTTGCTAAACGAAGTCTTTCTAGCCCTAATATCCCCTCTTGTTGCGGCGGTTTGTCCTGACTTTCTGCTTTGGCGGACGAGAACTTCGGTAGTCAGGAGCAATAATTGGAAACACCATGCTGAGTTTAGGGTCGACAAACCGAGAGCTAACCGGGTCATCAATTTCATCCAGAGAGCAACGGGTGGTAACTACAGTAGCCAGTCGAGCGTTATAACGATAGTTAATAACCTGATAAAGCTTTTCCTGTGCCCAGGTTGTGGTTGATTGCTCACCAAAGTCATCAAGGATAAGCAACGGGGCTCTCTTCACGCTCTCAAAAAGCTGGTCATAGGAAACCCTGCTCTCAGGAATGAATGTGGAGCGGAGGTGGTCAAGAAAATCGGGCACCACCACAAACAAAGCTGGCTTGCCAGCCTGAAGGCAATAGTTGGCAATAGCCGCGGCGAGATGAGTCTTACCACAGCCGGTAACTCCAAGCAATACCAGCCAGCCTTCGGGTGATTTGGCGAAATCAAGAGCCAGACGAAACACCTGCTCCAGATTCTGCCGTTGTTCCGGTAACAGGTTAACCCGTTTCCAGTCAAAATTGTCAAAGGTCATCGTTCTCAGCAGTTCCAGCTCCAGACCACCCACATAGTCCAGTGATGAGGGATGCCTCCCCTCAACGACATAAATATGGCATAAGTTGGGGTCAGTTAAGCGGGTACGTATTCTATCCTCCATCTGTTCAATGGGAACAGTAGCAATAATCACGGTAGGCAGTTCGCTATTAAAGCGGTGAACCAGCAGCTGGTCCAGCTTCTCCTTAGCCCAGGGCGAGCTGGTCTGAGCACCTAAATCGTCCAGCACCAGTAGCGGGGCATTACGCACCTGGTCAAAGAACTCGTCATAAGGCATCTCGCTATCGGGACTGAAGGTGGAGCGGAGGTGGTCAAGGAGGTCAGAAGTAGAGATGAAGAAAACAGGGTAACCCTGGCTAATACGCTCGTTGGCAATAGCTGCTGCCAGGTGTGTCTTACCGCTACCACTGGGACCGGCCAAGACCAGCCACCCCCTGGGGTCAACAGCAAATGCCTTGGCCGCTTCATAGGCCCGGTTGAATTGTTCCTGATTAAGGGGGTCGCCGCTTCTTCCCTGGGGAACCAGATTATCAAAGGTGAAGCGGGTCAGTGCCCCCAGATTGCTATACCGCAATAAGTGAGCTTGGCGCTCCTTCTCCAATTCCTTCAACCGACAACGGCAGGGCACTACCTTACCAAAATCAGGATGCCCTACAGGAACATCAAGGTAAACATAGCCCACCCCTTTACAGATGGGACAAATTGAGGCTGGTGTTTCCTTCGCCTCAGCGTTTGACCATGTGTCCGTATTTGCCCGTGAAGTATTTTTCCGGGCCTGTCTTTTCCGCAGAATATCGCCTATATGCTCCACTATCTTTCCCCTGTGACGACCAGTTTTCTAGAATAGCAGCAATATACTTCCAGCTTCGCTTGTTAAGGGAAACTGCCTCTTTAATGGCATCCTGAATCCAGTCTACCGGGTAGAGCTTCTCCGCCTCACGCAGTTCATCAGCAATCATCGGGGTTAGCATACCAATATTCTGTTCGTAAAGGGTGAAAATATCAGGTCGTTCCCCGGTCTCAATACGGGTCTGCTTTCCCATTTTCAGCCCAGCCATACTGAACTCACCGTTTTGAATTTTAGTTATAATCTGTCTATCCTGTTCTGTATTCAGGAAGTAGACATCTTCAGACATCCCATCCTTATCTAATACTATGTGCAGGATAGTCCCCCGTCTGGTAGCCATTTCCAGAGCCTGATGCAGCAGTTTATCCAGCGTTTTGCCTTCTCCCTTCAAACTGCTCATCAAGCTCTTATTGTTCACAAGCTCCCCATAAGTAACGAAACGGGGATAACCCCGCTTCCGATAGATTGTCCCCAAAATAAAGAGGGTTGTCTTTAACTCGGTAATATCGTCAATTTGAGGTAATAGCAGGCTGAAAAAGGGGTTAGGCAAAGGGGTGAATTGCATTTTGGTGGGAAAGCCGGCAAACTGCTTCATAGCAAACTTGGCTCCCCACTAGAAATATCATCAAACCTGGCTGTTTTGGGGGAAAAGTGCAGGTCAATTTGCCCGGTAGGACCATTACGGTGCTTGGCGATGACAATGTTGGCAATACCCTCAGGATAATCCCTATCCGGGTGCTGGGTTTGCCATTCTTCTCTGGTGTAGTAGACTTCATCCCGGCAGATAAACATGACCACATCGGCATCCTGCTCAATACTGCCACTTTCCCTCAGGTCAGAAAGCTGGGGTTTATGTGAAGCCCGCCATTCTACGGCTCGACTGAGCTGTGATACTGCCAACACCGGCACACTAAGCTCACGAGCCAACGCCTTCAGAGAACGAGAGATATAGCTAATCTCCTGAACCCTGTTCTCCGTCCGTCCATCACCCTGCATCAGTTGCAAGTAATCAACAACGACGAGGTCAATACCACGCTCATGGTAGAGTCGGCGAGCCTTGCTTCGCATCTCCACCATCCGGAGCAGGGGAGAGTCATCAATATAGATTGGTGTCTCGGAAAGGACACCGATAGCATCCATAATCCGTTTTTCCTCATCTTCGTTGTGAAGCCCAAGGCGGAGACGCCTGGAATCAACCCCCGATTCACCGGAAAGCAGACGTAACACCAGTGAGTCCCGTGCCATCTCCAGACTGAACAAGGCAACACAAGCCCCCTGCTCCCGAGCTGCGTTTCTGGCCAAGCTGAGGGCAAAGCTTGTTTTGCCCAAGCTGGGTCTGCCAGCAACAATAATCAGGTCAGCAGGCTGAAGCCCACCCAGGAACTCGTCCAGCTTATTGTAACCGGACAACACATAAGGAATCGCCTCTGGATAGCCAGCAACCTCGGTAGTCAGAGCAGCAGCAGCAGCTTCAAAATACTTGTCCAGTACCTGGCGAATATGAATAAAGTCACGAGGACTCTGCTCATGACCCAACCTGAATAAAACATCCTCGGCCCGACTAAGACTGGCATCAACATCTGGACCCGCTTCATAACCAATCGCTGCAATCTGGTCGGCAGCACTAATCAGGCGGCGCATCACGGATAAACGATAGACAATGCGAGCATAGTGCTCAACATCCAAGGGGGTAGGACATATGGATATCAGGTGCGATAAATAGGCAGCACCACCACACGTCTCCAGCTTCCCCTGCCGGTCCAGTTCCTGAGCTACGGTAATCTGGTTTATTGCTTCATTACGCTGGTGGAGCAATGAACAGGCTCCGTACAGCCAGCGATTTGGCTCATGGTAGAAATCTGATTGCTGAAGGAAAGGAGCAATTTTGTAAATTGCGGCACCATCTATCAGTAGCGAGCCGATTACAGCTTCTTCAGCATCAATATCATGTGGGGGTAATTTCGCGCCATTCAATCTAGTCCTTCTCCTCAGCAGTAACTGTAACTCTTACCTTAGGTATTACATCTTTGGCTAATTTAATAGCTACTTCATAGCTACCCAGTTGACGGATGGGCTCGGCTAACTCTATCTTTCTTTTGTCAACGACTAACCGGGCACCATTTTGCAGCTCGGAAGCAATATCAGCGCTGGTAATGGAACCGTATAACTGGTCTTTGGCTCCCACTCGGGCTTTCAGGATAACCTCTCTCCCTTCCAGCCGGTGAGCCAGCTTCATTACTTCGGCATCAGCCTCTACCTGGCGCTGAGCTTCCACCTTGAGCTGTTTCTCTGCCATAGCCATAGCCGCAGAGTCGACTAGTAAGGCTAACTTTCGGGGTATAAGAAAGTTTCTGCCATAGCCGTCAGCTATCTCTTTTACCTCACCAGCTTTAGCCACATTGGGCACATCCTGCAAAAAAACTACCTGCATAATCTTTCCTTCTTTTAATTATACTTCACCCGATGATGGAGTAAAAGCCTTGTCCTAAACATTTTCAAGCAATCTAACTCCCTGCTAAAAGTAAATTCTAAATCCTAACTTCTAAATTCTAAGGATTTGGCTTCTTGAGTTTTGGCAACTAGTATTTTGAATCTGTTTAGGGTTTCGTGCTTAGAATTTTGGCTTTCACTCTACAGGCTTTACCCCCTAGATATTGGTTAGCAACCTACCCCCTTAATCCCCCTCCCTTACTAGGGAGGGGGAAATAGTTTTAAGAGAGGGGCTAGCGCCCCTCTTAGATACCCCGCTTTCTCAAGATAGATTCTAACTCCTAAGTCCTGAATCCTAAACCTGAAGTTTTGGGTTTTGGCAATTAGTGCTTTGGATTTGTTTAGGGTTTCGTGCTTATAATTTTGAATTTTACTACAGGCTCCGCTCCTTTCCCCCCTCCCCTTATTAAGGGAAAGGGGTCAGGGGGATAGGTTATTAGACTACCTCATCCTACCGGGCAATAAACTTCTCGGCATAGATAGCGGCGGTAGCTCCATCACCGGCAGCGGTTATTGCCTGCCGGGCAGAGTTATGCCGTATATCGCCAGCAGCAAAAATACCGGCTACCTCGGTCTCCATTCTGTCATTAGTGACAATGTGACCAGAATCATCCAGGAGTAACAGACCCTTGAGATAGCCCGTGCTGGGCTTACTGCCAACAGACACAAAGACCCCGGATACATCCAGAGTAGATTTTTTACCGTTTTCTATCTGACGAAGCCTGATTCTGTTCACTGAATTTTCACCATAAATTTCCTCAACCACAGTGCTCCACAGGAATTCCATCCTGGCTTCGGAGAAGGCTTTCTCCTGGAGGATACGGCTGGCACGGAGTTGATTGCGGCGGTGTATCACGGTAACCTTAGTGGCAAACTTGGCAAGGTGGAGGGCTTCAGTAATAGCAGCATCGCCGCCACCGATTACGGCTACCGTCTTCTGGTTGAAAAAAGGAGCATCACAGGTAGCACAGTAGGAGACCCCTTTACCAATAAACTCTTTCTCACCGGGTACGCCCAATTTATTACGCTCCGAGCCACCGGCTATAATTACTGCTTTAGCGATAAAGTCGCCCTGGGTAGTCTTTACTACCCTTTGCTCTTCCCGAAGCTCAATACCGACAGCCTCAGCGACTAAGGTCGTCAACCCATACTTGGTTGCCTGCTGATGTATTAATCGACCCAGCTCAATACCGCCGACGCCCTGGGGAAAACCAGGGTAGTTGTCCACCTGTTCCGCATACCCTATCTGACCGCCCACCAGCCCCTTTTCTATAAGCAGGCAGCTAAGTCTAGCTCTGGAAGCATAAAGTCCAGCGGTAAGCCCTGCCGGACCGCCACCAATAATAATTAGCTCATAAGAGAGATTATTTATTAACCCACCCCCTTTATCCCCCTCCCTTATAAAGGGAGGGGAAATTGGTTTTGTAAGAGAGGCTTCGCCTCTCTTTAATTCTCCTTTACCCGAGGTAAACGACCTCCCATAATCAGGATTTAATTTCTATCTCGGCATCGGTAGCAATTATCATCTACTTCCAGGTTAATATTTTTAGATGCTTGGACTTCTCTCCCACATATCACAGCGACCTCCCCACCGGGCCAGAACCCTACCATTGGTGGAAAGCTGGGCTATCTCACAGTAGTTTGGGCAGGCTTTGCACTCAAATGAGGAGGTATGATACCTTATGTCACTTACACCGAATCCTTTGAACTTGCTCCCGTTATGGCTAATCACCATTTCTTCCTGCACCAGCAAGGCAGCGCCTATGGCTCCCATAAGTTCATGATGAGGCGGAACAGTTATATCAGTGTTAAGCTCCTCTTGGAATGCCCTGACTATAGCCTGATTAAAGGCAACCCCGCCCTGAAATACTATCGGGGGCTGAATATCCTTCCCCAGACCAACATTGTTAAGGTAGTTGCGCACCAACGCCTGACACAGACCGTAGAGAATATCCTCAGTTTGGTGTCCCATTTGCTGTTTGTGTATCATATCCGATTCGGCAAAAACGGTGCACCTTCCGGCAATGCGTACCGGGGTCTTACTATCCAAGGCTCGCCGAGCAAACTCCTCTATGCTCATATCAAGGCGTATAGCCTGGTGGTCAAGGAAGCTACCGGTGCCGGCAGCGCATACCGTATTCATACCAAAGTCAATTACCACCCCATCCCGGATAATGATAATCTTGCTATCCTGCCCGCCAATTTCAATGATGGTCTGCACCTGAGGAATACAGCTTAAGGTAGCTACCGCATGGCTGGTAATCTCATTCTTGACTAAATCAGCACCAACGATAACCCCCGCCAGATAGCGGGCACTGCCCGTGGTAGCCACACCACAAACATCAACATCCTGGGGCAGTTGCTGTTTAATCTGGCGCAGTCCCTGCTGCACCATATCAATAGGCTTCCCCTGTGTCAACAGGTAAACACTGGTAACCAGCTCTTTGTTCTCGTCAAGCATAGCAAACTTGGTCGTTACTGAGCCAACATCAATACCTAAATACACCCTCATCAGACTCTCCTTAAACCGAGGCTCGCCGTCTTCGTTCCAGCAGGTCAACAAAAGCTTCTAACCTGGTTAACATACCCGGCTTGGCTATCTGCTCATCACAGAGTATAGTTAACACCGGGATATTCTCCCTGGTTGACGACATGATATTTTGAGCTACTATTTCCGGCATACAGGTAAAGGGGGCTAAATGGATTAAACCGTCATATTCTTTGGCATGGAACACCTTTTCCCCCACCGACTCCCAGCCATCACCACCCACATCCCGCTTGAGATAAGGTAAAGCGGCTCTATGAATTTTAGCTTTCTCATTCAAACCCAGTGGATTAAGAAACATGGTGAATTTAGTCCACTCTGATATAAAAGTAGCCCGTCTTACCTCTACCCCCAGCTTACCCAGCTCACTCTCCACATCCAGATTGGAGAACGGTTCCAGCAGAACATAAAACTCACCGGTAATACCAACAATTAGTGGTTTTACCCCGTTGTCTCTGGCAATTTCGTTAAGCTGGTCAATATAATCTACCTGAACCCGTTTCAGGGCATCATAACTATCAGCATCGTCAATAGCCTTAATCGCTTTGACATATAGCTTATTGGCTATCCCCCTTGCCCTTTCTATCGGGCGTACTTTTTGCACCAGCCGTTCTATTCTATCCAGGGCATTCAGTTTAGCCAGACCAAAACGGAATGCAGATATAATCTTAGTCCAGGGAGCATTATTGGACAAGCGCTTAAACAGTTCCAGGAAGCCCAATAGCTTACGCTCGGAAAGCCCTATCTGGAGCACTTGGGCATTATAACCCAGGTCGTGGAGGATTTGTTCCTGTGTGGCGGCATAGCTGCCCAAACGGCAGATACCGAAACCACCGGGCATAATCAGGGTATCCGCCCCCAGCTCAGCAGCCTCAATAAGATTACCCAGAGTTAACTTAAATGGAATGCACAGCCCCTCCGGTGAGTACCTGACACCCAGCGATAGGGTACGCCGATTGTTGAGCGGCGGCACTATATAATCAATACCAAGCCGCTGAAACAGGGCTTTAAGGGGTATATATAGATTACCCATATGGGGTATGCTTACACGCATACTTCTGCCTGCCTCCTTCTCCGCCGATATATCATATCAAGAAAAGCCTCCAACCGGGTAAGCATACCACCCTCGGCGGTATGTTCTTCAAGGGTAAGGCTGGTAAAAGAAGCAGTCTTTAACCTACTGGCATACCGACGCACCATATCCATCATCAGGGAGTCAGGTCCGCAGCCAAAGGTCATTATGCCAATGACACCGTCAGCCCCACTCTCCAGATAATGTCCTCCAGCTCCCACCACTTCAGCGTCATACGTCCAGCGGGCTTTACCGGCTAACCTGACTGTAGCCGATTCCAGCTCGTCTACAGTGAGCATCTCCGGAGTTAATACCCGATTATGAGTCTGCTCCAGCCGGTGGATAAGGCGGTGATTTACGTACTCATCGTAGAGGAGATAAGGGTGACCGATGACCGCAATAGCAGCCCGCACCGAAGCTAAGGAGTTGGGGTGCGCTTCAGGCTCCGCTTCAGAAGTAGTCGATATTCTTGCTATCGCCTGATGCGGTGTTAACCCATGCCTGGACATTAACTGTTGATAATTCAGGTGGGCTTGCCAGGCAGCTATACTGGCTTGTTTAACCCGAAGCGGATTCCAATTAAAATGCCGCCCCAGCCGGTAAATAGCCTGATACAGGACACGCTTACCTCTATTGACATCTATATCTATTTCCAGGATAGGTGGCGATTCGGGGATGACAGCTCTAGTCATATCAGGTAAGCCAAGAAACTTGGAACAGTTGTAAACCTTACGTTTCACACTGCGGATGGCAGGGATAAAGACACAATCGCACTTACCCACCAGAGAAAGAACATGCCCCAAAAAAATCTTTACCGGCAAACAGGTTTCAGCTACTACCCGGGATGAGCCAGAAGATAGCATAGCCTGGGTAGTCGGTGGTGAAACCACCACTTCTGCCCCCAGTTCCTCAAAGAAGGTTCGCCACATAGGGTAGTACTGGTAGTAGAGCAATGCTCGGGGAATGCCCACCTTAGTCATTTTCATTTCCGAAACTCATCTTGAATCTGGGTAACTACTTCGGGATTGGCTACCAGGTCGACAACGGTCATAGCTAGAGCCTTAGACGCATCAACCAGACCGTGAAAACCTGCCTCAGAGGCAGCTGCTGAGGCAAACTGGGGAGAATGGGCAACAACTTCCCTGGGCGCTATGGCTACCATAGCATGAATACTGGGTACCAGCTGACTGACATTACCCATATCAGTACTGCCAAAGGTTTCATTAGGTTCAGAGAGTTTAACCATGCGTCCCAGAGACTCCAGGTTTTGCTTAAATAGCTGCGCCAGTGTCAGATTATTACGCATAGCGGCATAGCGTATGCCCGCCCATTTGTATTCCAGGTGAGCACCAGTAGCGGTAGCTGCCCCGGTAAAGCAATTTATAACCTTCTGTTTCAATTCCTCAAGATAGGCATAGTCCTCAGCCCGCACCAGGAACGACCCGGCACTATGGGCAGGAACAATATTAGCTGCCTCACCACCATCGGTAATAATGCCGTGAATACGGGCTTTATCTTTAATATGCTGCCTGAGCGAGTTAATGGCAGTAAACGACTGAATCATAGCTTCCAGAGCATTAATACCCATCTCCGGTTCACCAGCAGCATGAGCCGGCTTACCAAAGAATTCAATCTCTAGCGCCTGACAGGCAAGAGTCTGGGTAGTAGCCAAATCACATACCGCGGGGTGTACTATCATCGCTATATCCAGATTATCAAAGGCACCCCGCTCAGCCATTATTGCCTTGCCTCCGTATAGCTCCTCCGCCGGTGTGCCGATAACGCAAACACTGCCTCCGAAGCGGTCAATGGCTGGCTTGGAAGCTGCTCCAGCACCCACAGCACAGGT
The DNA here is from genome assembly GCA_035529875.1 of Dehalococcoidales bacterium. Taxonomy (GTDB): domain Bacteria; phylum Chloroflexota; class Dehalococcoidia; order Dehalococcoidales; family DATKVW01; genus DATKVW01. Next base: position 9,832 of record DATKVW010000017.1, read on the forward strand.
AGCTATCAGATTATGACCACAGGCATGACCAAGCTCAGGCAAGGCATCGTATTCCGCCATAATGGCGATAACCGGTTTACCCTGTCCATAACTCGCCCGGAAAGCAGTCGGTAGCTCACAAATACCCTGTTCCACAGCGAAACCGTTTTCCTCCAAGTAGTGGGTTAACCAGGCTGATGCCTTGACCTCGTTAAAACCCAGCTCAGGGTTGGAATGAATTTTCAAGCTCAACTCTTTGAGCTGCTGACGGCGAGCATCTACTTCGCCGGTAACCGAAGCCTTCAGTTGTTTAATATCTACCGCCATAGTTAACTTCACCTCCCATATTGTGGTGAATATCTTAACTACCACATCCGGTGTTTATTATAGCAAGGGATTTTCATCGCCTCAATAGCTTTAGCTACTGCCCTGTGTGCCAGCAGTCTTAATACTGCCTCGCCATGCCAGTCAAAGGACAAATCATCTGCTTTCAGCAAGGCCTGGTCAGTACCGCTGGATTTTATTATGTCAAATAGCTTATCAACCTGCCGGTCGCTCAGATGCTCATAGAATCGCCGTGCCCAATAGCCTACCTTCAACTCATGCCCCAGCTTCTTCCTCCACTCCCGCTCATAGCCAGCCAGATTCTCAGCCGACACAGCATCGTTTTCCAGCGCCCGGCACAAACTATCAGCTCCAATATCAGCACATAACAGACCATAATAAATACCACCGCCGGTGGTCGGCTTCACCTGCCCGGCAGCAGTCCCCACCACTATTACCCTTTCCCCCCAGGTTCTGGGTAGTGGCTTCAAGGAAATTCCACCATAGCATGGCTTGACTTCAGCGGAAACTACCTTCCCCTGAGCTAACAGGGATGATATTAACTTTCCTAGGTATAGCTCTGCACTGCGGCGGGATAACAGCCCCACCAGAGCCCTTGTCGGTGATACTGGCACCAGCCAGGCAAAAAACCCGGGGGCTATTTCCCGACCAAAGTAGACCTCTACCTCATTGACCCCACTTATCTCCACCTCAGCCTGGGCTCCCATAATGGCATCACCAACCTTACCCAAGCCCAATTTGTCAGTCAATCTGGAACTAAAGCCAGTGGCAACCACCACCGCCCTTGCCGCAAGATTTAACTTCTCACCCTGCCGAACTGCCTCCACCCTTACCCTATCATCTCCAACCGCTATATCTGTGACCGAAGTGCCCAACATATACTCCGCCCCCTTATTTTGAGCCCGCTCAGCCATAACCATATCAAAAGCTGCCCGGTCAACAATAAAAGCCTGGGGTTCCTCTCGCCACAGCTCAAGGCACCTGCCCGAAGGCGAAAACAGCCTGGCACTGTTTGCCTGCCTTAAGATAACACTGTTACCAATATTAAAGGA
>DATKVW010000018.1:0-7930 GCA_035529875.1 Dehalococcoidales bacterium
CGATAATAATGCTTTGCACCCCTTTATTTATACCTATAATTACGGCTCTGGGCGTTAGCAAGCTATGGTTTGGTATCTGTTTCATCGTCAATATACAGATTGCTTACCTGTCGCCTCCGTTCGGTTTCGTCCTGTTCTGGCTGAAGGGTATCGTGCCTCCAGGGGTTACCATGGGGGATATTTACCGTTCTATCTGGCCTTACACCGTAATGCAACTAATTGGTTTGACCTTATGCATAGTATTTCCCCAGATAGGTATGTGGCTTCCCGGCACGATGATTAAGAAGCCAGTAGGCTGATTAAGTAAGCGCTAGCAGGTAAACTAACATATTCCAACAAAGTTTAAGAAAGGGAGTATGGTAAGATGAAGGCTGATACAGTTTGTCTCCGTTGTCATCAAAAGTGCATTGTAACTGCGGAGGTTAAAGACAGAAAAATAGTAAAGATGACGCATACGCCATGTATTAAGGGAGCGACTATTCCTGATGTCATGTACCATCCCGACCGATTGCTTTATCCGTTAAAGAGGGTAGGGAAAAGAGGTGAGGGCAAATGGGAGCGAATATCCTGGGATGAGGCACTAAATACCATTGCCGGGAAACTGGGGGAAATAAAGGATAAATACGGTCCCGAAGCGATACACATCTCGGATGGTTCTGGTCAAAAGCACATAGGACTGCAGGTTATATCCATAGCTGCCAGGCTATGGCCCTGCCCCAATACTCACTGGGGGCGATATACCTGTCAAACTCCGGATGAATTTCAGAACTGGGTAACCTGGGGAGACTCACCTACCTATGAGTTTGGCCCAGACTACGAGCACTCTAAATGCATCGTATATTGGGGTTCAAATCCGGATATAGCTACTCCATCTCAAACACAGGTAGCTCTTAAGGCTCTGCGTGCCGGTGCTAAACTAATAGTCATCGACCCCAGACCTATACCTATGGCAAAGCGGGCTGATATATGGTTAAGAATTAGACCAGGAACCGATATGGCTTTGGCTTTAGCCATGGCCAACGTGATTATCAATGAAAAGCTCTATGATAAGGAGTTCGTTGAGAAATGGTGCGTGGGGTTTGATAAACTGAAAGAGCATGTTCAAAAATATCCACCCGATTGGGCGGCTAAGGTAACCGGGTTAGCCGAAGAGGATATAATCAACGCCGCCAGGATGTATGCCACCACTAAACCGGCATGTGTTTACGTGCGACTGGGTACCCAACAGCAGGTTACTGCCACTCAAACATCCAGGTCTATATCACTTTTAATAGGTCTATGTGGCAATATAGATGTCCCCGGAGGAAACCTGTTATACTACCGGACTTATCGTGACGCGCTGTTCTGGCATATCTATGATATGGATAAGGGTATCATGGGTCCGGCTGCCGTAGAGGCTAAGCGGATAGGCGCCAAAGAATATCCATTTATGCATAAGGGCAGGGTCTGTGACATTCCCGGTACTATCCGCGCCATGGGAAGGGGTGAGGTTAGAGGATTGTGGTGTGTGTGCGATAATCTAATCGTGGCCGAGATAGGAAACCGGGAGATATGGGATATTATGAAGAACAAGCTTGACTTCATCTTTGTCTCCGATTTCTTCATGACACCGACCGCTGAGCTGGCGGATATTGTGCTCCCGGCGGCTTTCTATCAGGAGATTGATTTGCTGGTTGGGCGTTTTCAGTATCCGTCCAATGTCATCACCGCAGCGCCAAAATTGGTGGAACCTCCGGGCGAATGCAAGGACGACAGAGAGGTAGCCATTGAGATATCTAAAAGGCTGGGAGCGGATGTTACTCCCTGGGAGAGTGTTAAGGACTGGCTCAACTGGAGGTTAAAGTACATGGGCATCACCTATGATGAGCTCTGCCAGAAACCTGGTTCCAGGATAACACTACCCCGGGAATTCAGGAGATATGAAAAGAGCACACCTCCTTTCGGCACGGCTAGTGGCAAGGTTGAATTATATTCGTCGGTTTTTGAGGCGGTAGGTTATGACCCATTGCCTGTTTACCAGGAGCCTCCCGATGGTCCGGTAAGCACCCCCGAACTCTTTAAGGAATTCCCCCTGATTTACGTACACTACAGAATCCTGAGCTACATGCACAGCGAGGGCAGGCAAATCGAGCGCCAGCGACGGTTAACACCAGACCCCTATCTGGAGATTCATCCGGAGAAGGCGGCAAAACTCGGTATCAAGGAAGGGGACTGGGTTTGCCTTGAAATGCCTAAGACTAAAGGTGAATGGCATGTCAAGTATAAAGCACGGCTTGTCCCAGAAATACATCCCGATGTTGTTGCCGGACCCCATGGTTGGTGGTTCCCTGAGAAGCCAGGACCCGAACACGGTTGCTTTGATTCCAATATAAATGCTGTCCTGACCCTTGACCCCCCTTACGACCCTGCCATAGGGGTTATGCAATGTAGAGCACTGCTTTGCCGGGTGTGGAAGGCCGAATCTCAATAAGGAGAGGAAAATGTCAGGAGAATTGATAGATAAGAAGATAGATGCAATGCTGCAGATGTCTGCTACAGAGTTAAAAAGGGCTTTACCTCTCACTCTTGATGAGATAGGTAGGTACGGCATTGAAAAGGCGCTGGGGGAAACCCCCGATTTACTAACAAGGATAATAAAAAAGCTGATAGAAGTTGATGCGGCGAAATTTGTCAGCGAGGTACCTGAAGTTTCGGACAAGTTCATGGACCTTTTCTGGGAAGGCATAGGTGCACTCACCCCGAAATCAAAGGAATTAATGGCAGAGCTGAAATCCGATAGATTGATGTCAGTGTTAACGAGGACTAAGCAGATAAATGTCAACATCGAAGCGGATGATAGTCCCCTGAGTGGTCACTTTACCATAAGTCAGGGGAAAATCTCCGGTGGTTCAGGGTTACTGCATTTCAAGGACAAGGATTTCAGGATTTTTGGGCCCACGGAGGTTCTACTGACATTATTGTTGGATGAACTCGCTTTGGGTTTTAGCAATCCGAAACTTATGACGGATGGTCATCCAGCATTCTCCGGCCTTGTCAGACCGGTAACCCAGGGTATAGCTAAAATCATTAAGGGTGGATAGTAACACCGTTAGCGGTTCACAGTGAGGGTTGGCGGGGTTTATAGACAAAAGAGACCACGAGCAGGACTATACCTCCTATCAGAAGACCAAGGCTGAACATTTCCAGCGGATGTAGAAAGTCGCTAATTACCTGGGGTAGCCATGCCTGGAGTGACGGCGGTATCTCAGGCATAGGTAATTGGGTGGTGATGAGGTGCTTGACAGCGAAAATGCCCCCGGACTCAATGGCTCCGTAGGTCAGGAAAGTGATACCTAACCCGCGAGCGGCTCCTCTTACCTCCCGGTAGATAAGGATAATGCCGACGATTAATAGTAAAATGAAACCAATCAGCGCTTTATAGACAGTCTGGAGAAGGTTAATATATTCTCTTGCCTGCTCAAGCTGTGTTAGAACCTCAGCGGGGATTAAGCTCTCATCAACTTCAATGGTTGATGGCATTCCCTGAGAAAACTCCTGGAAGAACTGGTTAAACTGCTTCTCCAGTTCGGCTGGAGGTAATCCGGCAACCTCCGGGGGTGGTGATGCTAATAAAGCCTGCCATAGATTATCTTTTAAGCTAGCCTTTAACGGCTCGGTGGAAATTACCAGACTCAGGCTTTCGCTCCTTCCCAGGAGGTAGTCGTAGCCATTATGAATAGCAATGCTTGTCTGCTCTCTTATCCAGGGTTCAACATCAGCCAGAATATTATCTATTGTTTCGGGTGTTACAAATCCAAGTTCCTTAGGTAGTTGCTCGGAAACTTGCTCTTGGACAAACTCTCCAGCCAGCGAGGTTACATCCAGCTTATCCAGCTCAGAAACGATAAAATCCGGGTTAAGGGCAGTATTATTTAGCGCAAAGAGTAAGCCGAAGACAGATAAAGACAAGAAAAGCAGGAAGCTTAACAGACTAAGAGCCAGGCCTTTAAGGACTTTCACTGAATTAATGCCCCTCAATGTATAATTTTGACACTGATACTACCACTGAAATCCCCTAGTGTCAACCCTTGGCTAAACGGACGAATCGCTGTACTGGGGAAGCTTGACAGATCAGGGTAGAGCGGTTAAACTGATTGTGGTCATATGTGCATAATGTCTTCTAGGCATAAGCTGACAGTGAGCGGTGAGGAGATTTAGGTTAATATGGGCAGACAACCGATGTGGCGGCGGGTGGACTTCATCCCACCAGTAACCTATTTTAAGCCACCCGGTGTACCCTTATCTCATCTAAAGGAAGTACGCCTCTCTGTTGAGGAGGTGGAAGCGCTGCGCCTCAAGGACTTAGAGGGGTTGGAGCAGGAAGAGTGCGCCCAAAAGATGAATGTCTCCCGGACAACCTTTTCTCGTGTGCTGGGCTCAGCTCGGCAGAAAACGACTGATGCTTTGCTCAATGGTAAGGCAATAAGGATTGAGGGTGGCAACTTTGAGATGGCGTTGCGCCGTTTTAGATGTCTCAATGGTCATGAATGGACTGTGTCTTTTGAGACTATGATAACCGCTCTGCCTCGGATTTGCCCTATCTGTCACACCACCAGCATTATGCCTCTTCAGCCGCTAGGGTTGGGTTGGCAGAGAGGCAGCAGGGGAAGGCACCGCGGCGGGGGATAGCCTCAGGCTAAACTCCCTTAGATGCAGTATTCGGAGTCCGGCAGGACTAATTCTCTTGTTCCTCAGAGTGTGTTGTTTATGCCCCTTATAGTGTGGTATAATAGCCAGTAAAATTATGAGGAGAAAAACAAATAGCAACTAAGAGGACACCAAGGAAAACAGCAATAGCAGAAGATACACAGTTGCGTGACTACGAACTAGTAGTAATTATTAGTCCAGAGATTGTGGATGAGGCATTGGATGCCCTAATAGATAATATAAGCCAGTTTGTTACGGGTAAGGGTGGTACTATTTCTGACATTGAACGATGGGGCAAGAGGAAGCTAGCCTATCCTATAAGCCGTTTTATGGAGGGTAGTTATGTGTTACTTCGGTTCAAGTTAAAGCCGGCATTAGGTAGAGAACTCAAAACGAACTTGCAGATTTCTGAAGAGGTGTTACGGCATCTATTGATAAGATTGAATAGTTGATGGCGGGTGCTTATTGCGTAAGCTTGGAGGAGGAGTTTTACGAAAATGGCAAGTTTAAATAAGGTAATGATTATTGGTAATGTTGGTAGTGAACCTGAAATGCGTTTTACTCCTAATGGTAATCCGGTGACCTCATTCCGTGTTGCCACCAATCGAATGTATACTACTGCTGAGGGTGAACGGAAGCAAGAGACAGAGTGGTTTACTGTGGTTGCTTGGAATAAGCTGGCGGAACAATGCAACCAGTTTCTGTCTAAGGGTCGACTGGTTTATGCCGAAGGTAGGCTGCATACCCGTACCTGGGAAGGTCAGGACGGGCAAAAGCGTTATCGGACGGAAATAGTAGCTAACCGGGTTTCGTTTCTTGATAGACGAACAGCAGCCCCCCTCCCTGAGGAGACTGGGGAAGTTGAGACTGGGGGAATTGAGACTGGGGGAATTGAGATTGGGGGAATTGAGACTGGGGAAGTGGTGCCAGAGGACATCCCCTTTTAGATAGAAGTGGACTTAGCAGATTTAACAGGAGGTAGTAAGTTATAATCAGTGGCTAGAAAAAAGGTTAAGAGTTCGCATGGCGGAAGCTTGCGTGGCGGAAGCTTGCGTGGTAGAAGGTGGAATAGGGCAGGATATATTCCAAAGCGTAAGGTTTGTGCTTTTTGTGTTGACAAGGTAGATGAGATAGGGTATAAAGACCCCTCTAAGTTGCGCTCTTATATATCCGATAGAGGAAAGATTGAACCCCGCCGTAGAACAGGCGTTTGTGCCAGGCATCAGCGTACCTTGGCAGTGGCAATAAAGAGGGCACGGCATTTAGCATTATTACCGTTTGTGCCGACCCATGTCCATAAGACGGGGGGTGTTGGCATAGGCGGTTAACTTGGCAGGCTGGGTTTCCCCTTTTGTTTCCTTTAATAGAGCAGAGACAGTTTATTTGTAGAGTTTATCCCCCTGTTAGTTTTCCTTCACATTGACACGTAAAAGATGTCTGAAGTATAATTACCAATTAGTGAGTTAGAGTGCCGAAGAGAACATATCAACCAAAGAAGATTCCAAGGAAGCGTGAGCATGGCTTTCGGGCGAGAATGAGTACCCGGGGTGGACAGGCTGTCTTGAAAGCAAGACGGCTCAAGGGGCGGAAGCGACTGACCGTAGTATGATTTACAAGGATTATTTAGTGGGGTTATTCTGTCATCCTCTTCTTTTTAATCTCTCCCCGCCGTGGTTACGAGTGTGAGCAGTGAAGTCGGGAGAATATCTTACTAAATCGGAACAGTATGCGGCAGTCTATAATAAAGGTAGTTCCTGGGTGAATAGTTTGCTGGTGATGAAGGCTTTGCCTAACAGACTTACTTTATCCCGGTGTGGCTTTTCGGTGAGCCAGCGGGTAGGTAAGGCGGTAACTAGAAATAGGGTGAAGCGTTTGCTTCGTGAAATCATACGGCAGGTGTCACTCAGACCGGGGTGGGATATTATATTTATTGCTCGTTCTCCTGCGTCTGCCTCTAATTACGCCCAGCTCAGGGAATCGGTTGAAGCCTTGCTGGACCAGGCTCAACTACTGATGAGGAACGATGAAAAAGTTTGCCTTAAAACTAATTAGATTTTACCAGTTAACTATATCGCAAGTTACATCTCCCTCCTGCCGTTTTCTGCCAACCTGCTCTCAATACACCTATGAAGCTATTGGCAGGTTTGGTTTGATTAAAGGGGTATGGCTGGGAGTAAGGCGGATAATCCACTGTCATCCTTTCCACCCGGGAGGTTATGACCCTGTGCCCGATAACTAAAATTTTGGGGGGTAGTAAGTGCGGTTTAAACGTAATCGAAAATTATTAGGCAAGATATTGCTCCTGCTGGTTATGCTGCTCGTGGTTATGAGCGGACTGGCTGTTTTTGGATGCGCCGGAATAAAGAGTGTACCTGAGGGTGGTTCCGGGGTAACCATAGCTAATGGGACTCTGTTTTTGTGTCCTGCCATAACGCAGGGTGGCGGCTTCGGTTGTACTGCGCCATCAGGCGGAGGTAAGCTTGTTGCCCTGGCTACTTCGGGTGCTCGTTTGTGGGAAGTTCCCCTGGAGACCTCAGGAGCGACCGGTGGTATGTTCGGTTGTACGCCAGCGCCCAAACCGGTGGCTATCTATGGCACGCCGACAGTGGCGGGAGGATTGGTTTACATTGGTAGCTATAATGGTAAGATTTATGCCATCAATTCCAGTTTGGGAGCATTGAGGTGGGTATATCCCCGCCAGGATAAGCTGGAGCCTATTATTGGTGGCACTACAGTGGTTCGAGGTAAGCTCTATTTTGGTTGCTCTGATGGAAAGGTCTACGCCCTTGATGCCGAAACGGGTGATAGGGAGTGGGAGTTTCAAACCGGGGATAAGATCTGGTCCACCCCGGTTATTGATGGTGACCGGCTATTTATTGGTTCCTTTGATAAGAAACTGTATGCTCTAAGTGCTACCGATGGCAGTATGAAATGGGAATTTGAGGCTGAGGGAGCTATTGCTGCTACTCCCCTTGTTTATGATGACACGGTTTATATTGGCTCGTTTGACCGGCATCTCTACGCCGTAAGTGCTTCAGATGGTAGCCTGAAATGGGAATTCTCGGCGGAGAGATGGTTCTGGACTAAACCGGTAGCTTATAATAATACTATCTATGCCGGGTGTTTTGACGGCAAAGTTTATGCCCTCAATGCCGGAAGCGGGAGCAAGGTAGCTGAGTTTGACCTGGGCAGTCCTGTTTCTGCCTGGCCGGTTATAGTGGATAGCTCCGTTATTTTCGCTTCT
>DATKVW010000019.1:0-3889 GCA_035529875.1 Dehalococcoidales bacterium
ACCTATGCCCCCGTTTGAACAAAGGGGGGTGAGGTTTTAATAAATAATGCCTATACTTACAGTTGAGAAGCAACAATGACCAATGATTACTACCAGCTTCTGGGTGTGTCCAGAAACGCTTCCGATGAGGAAATAAAGCGAGCCTACCGGAAGCTGGCTATGCAGTATCACCCCGACCGTAACCCAGAGAGGGAGAAGTGGGCTAACGAAAAGTTCAAGGAGATAAACGAGGCTTACGGAGTCCTTGGTGACCCGGAAAAACGAAGACAATACGACCAATTCGGCACAGCGGGTAATATTGGCGATATCTTTGGCAGTCCGTTCACCCGGGGAACTTTCAATGATGTAATCCAGGATTTTGGTGGGGCTGGGCTTGGCTTCAACTTCCTTGATGAGATATTCGGTGATTTTCTAAAGGGCAGCGGTTTTTCTTTTAAGAAATTTAGTACGGGCTTTGGTGGTCCAGACAGCGTGAAGTTTACCTTTCCTGGAGAAATTAACTTTGAAAAGATATTCAGCCAAACTCAACGACCCCGATACCAGAACATTCGCTACGAACTTTCAATCGATCGCCAGGAGGCTACGGAGGGAACGAAAAAAGTGTTAATCAGAAAGGGAAAGAGGCTGGAAGTCAAAATTCCCTCCGGAGTAACCACCGGCAGTGTCATTACACTGCGTAACGCCCGCCAGATAACAGATGGTCACCCCGGCGATATTCTTATTCAAGTTCAGGTAAAATGAACCGTACAGTTTCTTGACAAGGAATCAGGGTTATGCTATATTAGCCATAGTACCTTAACAACTGAATAGCGGAAGGAAGGTTCAAACGTAGCTAAGAATTATTTGTTTAGAGAGTTTGATCCCGGCTCAGGATAAACGCTGGCGGCGTGCTTTATGCATGCAAGTTGAACGGTTCTGATTTATCAGAATAGTGGCAAATGGGTGAGTAACACGTAAGTAACCTGCCCCTAAGTGAGGAATAACTCCGAGAAATTGGAGCTAATACCTCATGTGGTGATGGAGTAAGTCTTCATCACTAAAGCCTTCGGGTGCTTGGGGAGGGGCTTGTGGCCGATTAGCTAGTTGGTAGGGTAATGGCTTACCAAGGTGACGATCGGTAGCTGGTCTGAGAGGACGATCAGCCACACTGGGACTGAGATACGGCCCAGACTCCTACGGGAGGCAGCAGCAAGGAATTTTGTGCAATGGGCGAAAGCCTGACACAGCGACGCCGCGTGGGGGATGAAGGCTTTCGGGTTGTAAACCCCTTTTCTTAGGGAAGAATAATGACGGTACCTAAGGAATAAGCCTCGGCTAACTACGTGCCAGCAGCCGCGGTAATACGTAGGAGGCAAGCGTTATCCGGATTTATTGGGCGTAAAGAGGGCGTAGGCGGTTCGGCAAGTCGGATGTAAAATCTCCCGGCTTAACTGGGAGGGACCATTCGATACTGCTGAGCTGGAGGACAGCAGGGGGAGACGGAATTCCCGGTGTAGTGGTGAAATGCGTAGATATCGGGAGGAACACCAGTGGCGAAGGCGGTCTCCTGGGCTGTTACTGACGCTGAGGCCCAAAAGCGTGGGGAGCGAACAGGATCAGATACCCTGGTAGTCCACGCTGTAAACGATGGACACTAGGTATAGGGAGTATCGACCCTCTCTGTGTCGAAGCTAACGCTTTAAGTGTCCCGCCTGGGGAGTACGGTCGCAAGGCTAAAACTCAAAGGAATTGACGGGGGCCCGCACAAGCAGCGGAGCGTGTGGTTTAATTCGATGCAACACGAAGAACCTTACCAAGGCTTGACATGTCGGAAGTAGCAACCCGAAAGGGAAGCGACCTGTAAAGTCAGGAGCCGTCACAGGTGCTGCATGGCTGTCGTCAGCTCGTGCCGTGAGGTGTTAGATTAAGTTCTGCAACGAGCGCAACCCTCGTTGCCAGTTATATTCTCTGGCGAGACTGCCCCGTAAAACGGGAGGAAGGTGGGGATGACGTCAAGTCCGCATGGCCCTTATGCCTTGGGCTACACACACGCTACAATGGGTAGCACAATAGGTGGCAAGGGAGCGATCCGGAGCTAATCCTTAAAAACCATCCTCAGTACAGATTGCAGGCTGAAACCCGCCTGCATGAAGGTGGAGTTGCTAGTAATCGCAGGTCAGCATACTGCGATGAATACGTTCTCGGGCCTTGTACACACCGCCCGTCACGTCATGAAAGTTGGCAACACCTGAAGTCGATGGGCTAACCCCTACTTATTGGGGAGGCAGTCGCCGAGGGTGGGGTCGATGATTGGGACGAAGTCGTAACAAGGTAGCCGTAGCGGAAGCTGCGGCTGGATCACCTCCTTTCTAGGGAGAGCTAAGCATCAAGCTTATTATCTCCTAGGTCGGTCTCCGGTTAACCGGAGTGGACTTCCCTTCCTTCCGCTATTCAGGGGTTAAGGTCTGTTTTTTCAATGAAAGAACCGGTGCTGAAATACCAAACGCTGCGGGTAACTGCCTCGTCTCTTATGATTTTGACCTGGGTAGTGATAGCCATCGGTATTATCAGCTCTATTCTCCTGGGTATTAGAGCCGCAACCATGCAAGCGTCTATTACCCTTCTACTAGGTGGCTTCGTGCTTACTGCTATTTGTGCCTTAATGTTATTAGCCACTTCAAAACTTATTCACCTGTTTCTTGATATGAAGGATGATTTAAGCGAAATAGCTAGATTGACAAAGGCAAAACCAAAAAGTTAAATTAAGTATTGTTCGTGGGCCATTAGCTCAGCTGGTTAGAGCGCAGTCCTGATAAGACTGAGGTCTGTGGTTCGAGCCCACAATGGCCCACTTTTGTATCTAAAAATAGGTGTAATAGTGGGTCAAGGGTTGGTGATAAGCACAGTCTTACTAAGACTGAGGTCTCTGGTTCGAGCCCACAATGGCCCACTTTTAAAATTCAAAAGCCCCCTTATTCAAATAAACAGGATACCCTCTTGACATTGTTATGTCATTACTGTTCCATTATCTCCTCAAAAAAACACACACAGAATGAAACTTATGTGATATAATACTATATAAATACTGTATAGTCGATTACGAATATCCAGGCGGTTAAATGAGACGAGCAAGGTAATGAGGCAAAATGCCAAGCACATTTGAACTCCTCAGTCAGGGGAGAAAAAAAGAGCTATGGCAGAGATGCTGTGGCTTTATTGACCTCAGCTTAGAGGAATTTATGGTAATCCAGCGGCGATTGCTGCTGGAACAAATAGAGCTGCTGAAGAACTGCAAGCTGGGGCGAAAAGTTATGCGGGGAGCCATGCCAAATAGCGTGGAGGAATTCAGAAATCAGGTCCCCCTCACCACCTATGCTGACTACGCCCCTTACCTCCCCGAAAAAAGAGAAGATGTCCTGCCCCTGCCACCAATCGTCTGGCAACGGACTTCAGGAAGGTCGAGTCAGCATTCCTGCAAGTGGGTGCCGGTGACCAGGCGCCTGGCTGAGGAGATGGCACCTACCTTCCTCGCTCTGCTGCTTTTTGCCACCTGTAAGGAGAAGGGCAATTTTTCTCTGAAAGAGAACGAGAAGTTTCTCTATCTTTTAGCCCCACCACCCTATGCTTCAGGCTCCTGGGCAAGGTGGGGGGCACAGGAGTTCCCTTTTACCTTTATACCTCCTCTGGATGAAGCCGAAGAGATGCCCTTTGAAGAAAGGATTAAAGAAGGCTTCAGATTAGCTATCAAGAAAGGAACGACTATCATCTTCGGGATATCCAGCGTGCTGGTAGCGGTAGGGCAGCAGTTTAGCGAGGGGGGAAACAGCAAAAATATTAATATTATGTCCCTCCTCTCCCAACCGGAGATACTCTTACGGCTCGGAAAGGCAGTCTTAAAAAGCAAACTAGC
>DATKVW010000020.1:0-11018 GCA_035529875.1 Dehalococcoidales bacterium
GGTTATGGTCCAGACCCTCACCAGTGCCTTGAGCTTTTACGCCAGTATAAACATGTCTGTGTTGCCGGGAATCACGACTGGGCAGCGATAGGTAAGCTTGATACCTCTAATTTTAACCCAGATGCAGCGGCAGCCTGTCACTGGACAGCGCAGCAATTGACCCCGGAGGATGTGAAGTATTTGGAAAGCCTGCCGCTGGTTATCCAGAAAGGGGATTTTACTCTGGTGCATGGTAGCCCCAGGGAGCCTATCTGGGAATATTTGCTGTCAACCAGCAGCGCCAAGGAAAATTTTGCTTACTTTCAGTCGCCCTTTTGTCTGGTGGGTCACTCTCACGTGCCGTTGGTGTTTAAATACGGTGATGATGATGCGTGCTTGTTTAGCTCGTTCTCCCCATATGCTGGACTTATACTGGGGAGAAGCCGACTGATTGTTAACCCCGGTGGTGTAGGGCAGCCCCGAGACGGTGACCCGCGAGCCAGTTATGCTATCTATGACAGCGAAAGAAAAATGATTAGGCTCTATCGCGTTCCCTATGACATTGATGCCACGCAGGTTAGGATGGTGAGGCATAATTTACCTATGCGATTGGTGGTTCGCCTGAACTATGGTGAGTGATGGGATAAACAGAGCCATATTGTTAGCAAAGGCTATAGTCGGCACTAAAGCGGGATTTGGGATGAAAAAATAGCACAGGAGTGATAATAGTATGGGAAAGCTGGATAACAAGATTGCTGTCCTCTTTCATTTGTGGAGAGACTATCGCCATAGATGGCGGCAGAACCGACCGAATGTAGTCTTGGCTATTTTTGAAAATTGTGAGCGGTAATAGATAATGGGGATAGAATCAGAATCGCTTTTACCTCAGACCAGGAGATTACTACGCCGCTGTGGGCTTCAGGCAAGGAAGAGGCTGGGACAGCACTTCCTTGTTGATGAGGATGTGCTCAAACTTATTATCTCTACCGCCGAGCTTACCCCAAATGATGTCGTTTTGGAGATAGGTCCTGGTCTGGGGGTGCTGACCCGAGAACTGGTCAGGCAGGCAGGCTGGGTGATTGCCATTGAGCTGGACAGCAAATTAGCTGCTACTTTGGGACAGACTCTGGCTTCGTTTAACAATGTTACTGTTATCAATGAGAATGTACTTAAAATCGACCCGGGGACCTTGCTGCGTGAGCAGTCGGCAAAATTCCCACCGATAATAGATAGACCTTATAGCTATAAGGTGGTGGCTAATCTCCCATACTATATTACCTCCCCTGTTCTGCGCCACTTTCTTGAGGCTTCGGTCAAGCCGCAAGTTATGGTGGTAATGGTGCAGAAGGAAGTGGCTGAGGCTATTGTCGCTGAGCCCGGTGGGATGAGTGTGCTCAGTGTCAGCGTGCAGTTTTACGGGAAACCGGAATTAGTAAGCTATGTTCCCGCCCGGTGTTTTTATCCGGTACCGGAGGTTGATTCGGCGATACTGCGGATTGACCTTCATCCTGAACCGACGGTGGCAGTAGCCGACGAAAAAAGTTTCTTTGAGCTGGTGCGGGCTGGCTTTACCACTCCCCGCAAACAGATATGTAATTCCCTGGCTCAAGGTCTGGGTTTGCCCAAGGCTGATATCCTGTCTTTACTGGAAAAAGCCAACGTTGTCCCCCAGCGGCGGGCGGAGACCCTGACCCTTAATGAGTGGGCAAAACTATGGCAAATATTTACACGGGTGAAAGAATATGCTAATTCTGCAAGCACCGGCTAAGTTGAACTTAACCCTGGAGGTCCTGGGTGAGCGTCAGGATGGTTTTCATGAAATCCGCAGCGTTATCCAGGCTATAAATCTCTGCGACCGTCTCTGTTTCCAACCAAGTCAGAGTATTGAGTTTAATTGTGCTAACTCCAGCTGGACTCCGGCGAATAGCCTGATATCTAAGGCGGTCTGTTTGCTTCAAAAAATTGCCGGTTGCTCTAAAGGAGTAGCGATAGAAATTAAGAGACGTATCCCCCTGATTTCAGGATTAAGCGGGGATAGCAGTGGTGCTGCCGCTGCCTTGTGTGGGCTTAACCGGTTTTGGAGGCTGGGTTTATCGCTAACGGAGTTGCTCGAGTTAGCCTCACAGCTAGGCTCCGATGTATCCTTCTTTCTCTACGGCGGTACCGCACTGGTCAAGGGCAGGGGCGAGATGGTAACTCCGCTGCCCCCGTCTCCCCATATTTGGGTGGTGTTAATGGTGCCGCCAGTGCCGAGGGTGGTAGGCAAGACAGAACGACTTTATGCCAATCTTAAAGCCAGTCACTACACGGATGGTCAGATTACGGACAGACTGGCAACACTGCTGACAGAAGGCAGGGAGATAACCTCATCCTGCCTGTTTAATGTGTTTGACAGTGTGGCTCTGGATAGCTTTGATGGGCTTAAGCAGCACCGGGAGCAATTTTTGCAGGCTGGAGCCGAAGAGGTTCACCTGGCTGGCTCAGGACCGACTCTGTTCACGTTAACCAATGATAGTGCCAAGGCAGAAAAGATATACCTCAAGCTGCAAAAACAGGGTTTGGAGTCTTATCTCACTGATACCCCGGTGACTGTGGGGAGGTAAAAAAACTACATCTGCAGCGCCCCAATCGCTAAATCCAAAATACCAATTACCAAAACCAAACCCTCAGGTTTTGAATTCAGAGCTTAGAAGTTAGGACCTATTTTGAGAAAACGGAGCGTCCAGGAGGGATGTTAGCCCCTCTTCCGAAATTAAGTCCCCCTCCCTTGTAAGGGAGGGGGATAAAGGGGGTAGGTTGCTAACCAATTACCTGAGAGGACTTAGAAATGAGCTTGCCAACCCCTCACCCTCTATCCCTCTCCCCTTACTAAGGGAAGGGGGTCAGGGGGATAGGTTCTAACCGAATATCTAAGGGGGTAAGGGGTTGGTAAACAATCTCTTGAGTCACCAGGCGAGTAAAATTCTGATTTCCTAAACCACCCACTCCCTCACCAACTCCTCCTCCCCCCGCTTGGTGGTTACCTTCCCATCCAGCCTGGCTTCATGGAGGCGGTTCAGTATTTCTTTGATCTGGGGACCCTGGGCTACGCCCATCCTTTTCAGGTCGTTGCCGTTAAGGGCTGGCTTAACATATCGCAGTTTGCTGAGGAATAAACGGATGTGCTGGCGAGCTACCGCAGAGTCGGTGGCTAACCAATTAGCGGTAATCGCCAGCGGGGAGTAGCCGTGGAGCAGACGATAAATATGGCTTGGGCTGAGTTCAGGGTTAGCCAGTGATTGAAGCTTGGCGTTAATGCTAGTGGTATCCCGCAGGGTCTGGGATAGTAATTTGGTTAATTTAAGGTATGAAATCAGCTCCTCAACCTGTTCGCCGCTCAGGTGGTAAACCAGCAGGGCGAGGTAGAGCCCGGGGGGTGGTAGATTGGGCGAGGATAGCTGCCGAGCCTGTTCGAATTTTCCTGTCAGCCAGCTATTACCCTTTAGCGCCGGGTGTAGTTTTGATAGCACGTTGAGTTCTTCAGCACGGCGCAGGACTTTATCGGGAAATTCCTCTTTAAGGATGCACTCCAGTTCGTAGCGCATTCGGTCGCCGCTGATGGTATCCAGCATAGGGATATCTCGCTTGAGTAGCTCCAGGGTGTCGGCTTCCAGACGGAAATCTAGCCGTTGCTCATAGCGCAGACCACGCCAGATGCGGGTGGCATCATCAATAAAGCTCTGTTCATGGAGAATGTGGATAAGTTTATGCTCAAGGTCATTTATACCACCATGAAGGTCGAGCAGTTCACCATAACGGTCAGGGTTAAGGCAGATAGCCATAGTATTGATGGTGAAGTCGCGACGAGAAAGGTCGTTTTCAATGGAGCTGGGCTTAACCCTGGGTAAGGCTCCGGGCTTAACATAGGTCTCAGAGCGGGCGGTAGCCAGGTCGACACTCCATTTGTTCCACTGTAATTTAGCCGTATTAAAGCGGGGGTGGGTTACCATTTCCCCCTGCTTTATCTGGACTAATTGATGTGCCAGATTTATGGCATCACCCTCCACCACCAGGTCAAGGTCGAAATTAGGTTTTCCCAGAAGCAAATCACGAACCACGCCGCCGACAAGATACAGGCTTTGCCCCTGACGGTGAGCCACCGCACCGGCTAACCGCATAAAGTCAACCAGCTCAGCGGGTAGCTGTTTTTCAATTTCGCTAGTTAGGTTAATCACCTTAGACATCCCTTTTTATTTTAGTACAGCCGAATTATAGCACAGGTTGCTGCGGGCTTCATTTTAACCGATATAGAGATTGTTTATCTACCTTACCCTTGTAGATATTCGTTTGAACCCTATCCCCTTTTTCCCCTTCCCCTTATTAAGGGGAAGGGGAAGATTTTTATTAAGAGGGGCTAATACCCCTCTTAAACACCCCGAGTAGGTCAAACTATATTAAAGAAACGCACTCTTCAGGGGAGCTACCTTCTCTAAACCTTCCAAATTGCCATACTAGATTAAGGCGAGTTAAAGAGAAGCGAAATCTCTTACCCAAGCAATTCCCCCTCCTCTTTAATAACGGGAGTTCTGTTAATCAGAGTGTCTAAGAGAGGCGAAACCTCTCTTGCATAATCAATTCCCCCTCCCTGGTAAGGGAGGGGGATAAAGGGGGTAGGTTGCTAAATAATCCCATTGTCATTTAACGGTTATTTTCTTATAATGAACCCCACAAAGGTATGAAGGTGAGATTATGAAGCTGGTCTCAATTGTAGGCATGACCGGTTCGGGCAAATCGGAGGTAGCCGGGGTATTTGAGGAGAATGGCTTTGCCCGGGTAAGATTCGGGGATATTACTGATGAGGAGATACGGAAACAGGGATTAGAGCTAAATGAGGAAAACGAGCGTTACATCAGAGAACACATCAGGCAAAAGTACGGGATGTCGGCTTATGCCAAGTTGAACTTACCCAGGATTGATGAAGCATTAAGGGAATCGGATGTGGTAATTGATGGGCTATATTCCTGGGAGGAATATACCATTTTCAAGACCTATTACGGGGATAAATTTTGTGTCGTTGCCGTGTGGGCATCGCCTAAAACGAGGTATGCTCGGCTGAGCAGCAGGTCAAACCGACCACTGACAGCGGAAGAGGCGGCTAGCCGAGACCAGGCAGAAATAGAAAATCTTAATAAGGGTGGGCCCATTGCTGTGGCTGACTACACCATCATCAACGAAATTCCCCTGAAAGAACTGAGGAAGGTAGTCCAAAGGATTATTTCGCGGTTGAGATGAAAAAAGTAACTCGTCCGGATGTTGACGAATATTTTCTGAAAATAGCCTCGGTGGTGGCGGAGCGTTCTACCTGTCGTCGCCACCATGTCGGGGCGGTGGCGGTAAGGAATAAACACATACTGGCTACGGGCTATAACGGTGCTCCTGCTGGTGCCAAGGACTGCCTTGAGCTTGGCTGTCTGCGGGATGAGCTTAACATCCCATCGGGCGAAAGGCAGGAGATATGTCGGGGTATCCATGCCGAGCAAAATGCAATTATCCAGGCAAGCCTCCACGGCATTAGCTTCGCCGGAAGTACTATTTACTGCACTCACACGCCGTGTATATTGTGTGCCAAGATACTGGTCAACGCCAAGATAAAGCGATATGTCAGCTTCGGTAAGTA
Organism: Dehalococcoidales bacterium; assembly: GCA_035529875.1. Lineage (GTDB taxonomy): Bacteria > Chloroflexota > Dehalococcoidia > Dehalococcoidales > DATKVW01 > DATKVW01. The sequence continues at coordinate 5,636 of DATKVW010000020.1, forward strand.
TAACGATAACGCCTTTACCGACCTGTTTAAGGAGGCTGGCATAGAGGTTGAAATTAAGAAGAGACCCTCATCCCGAATAAGCTACCTGGCGTAACTACAGATTTTCTCCCTGGTAGACTCCCTGGTAGCCCTGTGTTTTTCCGGTTAGCTTGAAGAAGATAAGCTGTATAATTCTGGCGTTCCTCTGCAGACGAAAACCCTGAGGATTATAGACCACCATCAGAGATTGAGAACGACCGGAGTAGCCGGCATCCCACGCTGCCGTGTTTACGGTAACCCCACAGCGGAGCAGGCTGGAGCGGGGACGGGCTAAAGCCATAATGTTGTTGGGCAGGTGGACAATCTCGTTGTAGGTAATAATATAGACTCCGGGCACCAGGTCAATAAAACCCAGCCCATCAAATACTAACGGGGTTAAATCAGAGACCACCCTCTGGCTATTGTTTACCCCTATTTTACCCGCCGACTGGAGGAGAGCTAATTCACGCAGGGTAAGGTCAATACCGTTAGGTTGCACCTGCTCTTCAATATTGACCAACCCTTCTATCAGGGGTGGCTCATGGCGCAGTAGCCGATAAATATCTTGCTTGGATAAAATGACTGTCATTTCTAAACAGTTGCCTAAAGGAGATTTGTTTATTAAAACCTCACCCCCTTTGTAAGGGGAGAGGGGGAAGAGATTTTAGAGAGGGGCGAAGCCCATCTCTTACCTACACTCCCCCCTTCCCTTACTAAGGGAAGGGGGTCAGGGGGATAGGTTGCTAAATAACCTCCTAAATAGTTGTTGACAAAATAAATAAACACCCTATAATGAGCAGAGTTTAGTCTCATAGATAATAGTTTATCATCCAAAGATAGTCAATCTTGTAATGAGGAGGAAATTATGGCGGTAAAGATAGTTACCGATAGCAGCGCTGACCTGCCTGCTGAATTGATTAAGGAACTGGGGATTAGCGTGGTGCCCTTGTATGTGCGGTTTGGGGATGAGGTCTACCGGGAACGGGTGAGCATAACTGATGATGAGTTTTATCAAAAGTTAGTGCATGGTCCTGTCCACCCGGTTACTATTCAGCCTGGCCCGCAGGATTTTGTTGAGGTTTATAAAAAGCTCGTTCAGGAAGCAGACGGAATTGTTTCTATTCACCTCAGCAGCAAATTAAGTGGCACTTATAACTCGGCACTTCAGGCCAAGGAGATGGTAGGGGAGGGGGGATGTCCTATAGAGGTGGTGGACTCAGGCTCAATCACCATGGCTATGGGATTGGTATGCATTGCTGCCGCCGAAGCGGCTAAAGCAGGCAAGGATTTAGAGCAAGTACTTAATGGTGTAAAACAGGATGTTCCCAATGCCCATTTGTTGGCTTTGTTTGATACCCTCAAATACCTGCAGTTGGGTGGGCGTATTGGTAAAGCAAAGGCACTATTAGGCTCAATATTAAATGTGAAACCGATGATAACCCTCAAGGATGGTGAGGTGATGCCGGCTGGTCAAGTTCGCACACGGGCTAAAGGTATAGAGCGGTTGGTTGATTTTGTTAAAAATGCCCAAGACATTGAGAGTTTAGCCGTTGGCTATAGCACCACACTGGATGAAGCCCAGACCCTTGCCAAGCGTTTGGCTTCTATCTTTACTAAAGAACCGGTCAAAATAGCCAGGTTAGGCACTACCCTGGGAGTGCATGCCGGCCCGGGGACACTAGTTGTAACCCTGAGGGGAAAGATAGCCGAATAAAGGGTGCTCTTACGGAATGTATGGAAGAGAAAAGCCCTGGTAATATGCCAGCGAGAGGATTTGACCAGCTAGTCAAGGGTTATGAGTTTTCTCCTGTCAGCTACGAGCTAAGCAAGTCGGCTATCTCTAAGTATCTGGAGGCAGTGGCTGGGCAGGGAGGTTATCCTTCTTCAGACTTCGTTCCGCCTATGTGCGTAGCTGCTCGCTCTCTAGGGGTATTATCCGGGCTGATTTCTTTACTGGCCGGTGCCATTCATACTTCTCAAGAGCTTGAATTTCTAAAGCTGGTGCCTGTCGGGACTACTATAGAGTGTCACGGCAGGGTAGTGCAGAAGTTACAGCGGGGCAGGTTGCGCCTGCTGGTAATTGGACTTAGCACCTTTAATCAGGACAAAGAACAGGTTCTGGCGGGAAAGACCACCTTAGTTTTACCCGGTTAGGAAATAGCATGTCTTCTTTAGGTAAGCAACCAAAAACTAAGTTAAAGGCAGGGGATACTCTGCCTTCAGTGGTAAAGCATGTCAGCCAGGAGAAGATTAACCTCTATGCCGAAGCCAGCGGGGATTTTAATCCTATTCATATTGATGAAGCCTTTGCCCGGCAGACTCCTTTCGGGGGCACTGTTGCTCACGGGATGTTATGCCTGGCTTATGTTTCGGAGATGATGACCGCGGCTTTTGGTCGGAGTTGGGCTGCGGGGGGCAGACTTTCTGTCCGTTTTAAAGCGCCAGCCCGTCCCGGGGATACCATAACTATCGAAGGTAAGGTAGTTTCCACTGTAGATGAAGAGGGGGTTGTTTACGCCAATTGTAGCCTGGGTGCCCGCAATCAAAAGGGGGAGACGGTGGTGGTAGGGGAAGCGAAAGTTAAGCTTGGTTGATAGTTGGGTTGCCCAGGGGAATTCGTCTAAACCAGATAGGTAAGCAATAATAGTGCCGCTGCCGTTCTCTCCAGCCATATACGGGAACCACTACAGGTTCCCCAGACCAACGACTCCAGCCACTGAAGCCAGTATGTAAGCACGCTGTGAGTGCCAGACGGGACGAGGTGGAGAGCCGTCAGCAACCTGACACACCTCTGATTTGATTGGTTTAACTGGTGGTTTTTTGATTGTTGTTACCTCCTGATTGCGAGAAGTAATAATAACATTATTGGCTGGCTATGAACAAGAGTTTGTTTGAACTTTTGCAGAACGCCTATCATATCAGTTAGCCTGCTTCCCCGGCTATATCCTTTACTGGTAGTTCGCATAATTGGGTGGTATCATAAAGGGAATGAATTAACTTGGAGGCCTGAATATGCAAATCAAGCTAAGTTTCCTGGGAGCAGCCCGTAATGTAACCGGTTCCCGGTATTTGTTAGAAGTTAACGGTGTTAGAGTACTGGTGGATTGTGGGCTCTACCAGGAAAGAGAGTTTAGGAGCCGAAACTGGGACCCTTTCCCCGTTCCACCCGGTGATATAGATGCTGTTCTCCTGACCCATGCTCATCTTGACCACTGTGGTCTGCTGCCCAAGCTGGTTTGTGAGGGCTTCCACGGTAAAATTTACTGCACGGCGGCTACCGCTGAGATAACTCAGATTATGCTCATGGATTCAGCCAAGTTGCAGACAGAAGACGCAGAGTTTAAGGCGAAGAGGCATAAGCGAGAGGGTAGGAGAGGTCCGTATCCTGAGGTTCCGTTATATGTTGTTGATGACGCCATAGCTACCACTCCACTATTTGTGCCGGTAAGATACGGAGAGACGGTTCATATAACTGATGGGCTTGATGCTACCTTCTATGATGCCGGTCATGTTTTTGGTTCGTCAATGATAAAAGTCGTGGTTAGCCAAAATGGTGAGAGGAGGACAATTCTATTCTCCGGTGATGTTGGCCGGCAGGACCGACCAATAATAAAAGACCCCACCCTCTTCCACGAAGCAGATTATGTTCTGATTGAGTCAACCTATGGAGACAGACTGCACGAAAGTTCGGAGGATATAGGTAACAAACTCGCTGAAATTATAAACTCAACGCGACGAGCCGGGGGGAATATAGTCATTCCCAGCTTCGCTCTGGAGCGTGCCCAGGAAGTAATGTGCTATCTGAATGAATTATTGCTTGAGAACCGCATACCACACCTGATGGTTTTTGTTGATAGCCCGATGGCAATTAGTATTACCGAGGTATTCAAAAATCATCCAGAGCTGTTTGACCAACAAATGAGCGCACTTATGCGCCAGCATAACTCGCCCTTTGGTTTCTCTGGTCTGACTATGGTTCAGACCGTGGATGAGTCAAAAGCAATCAACCACATAGCCGGCACCACGGTGATAATGGCTGGTTCTGGGATGTGCACCGGGGGAAGAGTAAAACATCATCTCGTAACAAACATTACCCGGAAAGAGAGCACGATACTTTTTGTGGGATTTCAGGCAATTGGTACCCTCGGCAGACACATTGTTGATGGTGCTGAGGAAGTAAGAATACTGGGGCAGCATTACCCCGTCCGGGCAAGGGTAGCCCAGATACACGGTTTCTCGGCACACGCTGACAGGGATGAGCTTTTCGGCTGGATATCTGAGTTAAGAAAGCCTCCCCGGCATGTATTTATTACACACGGAGAAGCCAAGGCAGCGCAGAGCTTCGGGGAGTTCCTGCACAAGAAAACCGGATGGGAGACATCAGTGCCGGAATACAGAGAAGAGGTGTTGCTCAACTAGCGACGATGGGGTGGTGGAGGCTGTCAAGCCTCAACGCTTATTTAAGAATATCACAGTGTGATACTCTAGCCAAGGGGTAGCAAAGCCGGCACAGCTGAGGAGAAGGGGGAAGGATACATATTTTCAAGGGGCAGTCGGGGATACTCGGTTGCCCTTTTTTGTCCTCAGCAAGACAATTCCCTGTAACAAGCCGGGAAAGGGGCTGAATTTTGATTTGAGGGGCTCTCCCGTGTCATCAGGTGGGAGAGCCCCTCTTTTTGTTTATTCGATTGCACAACTCAAGTAGCATACCACGCTTGGCTTGCAAGCAGTGCCTTATCCATTAAGAAAGTAATCGCTATTACTATTGCTGTAACCAACCCAGCATTTTTCTTAACCAATCGAATAAGGAAGCCTTTGGCTTTTTCTCCGACTCATTGAGAGCACGGTCACAGCGTATATTCTTCTTAGATTGAGCACCTTCATGATATCGGCATTAAAACATCTGGCCGGGCAACCATAATGCCAATTGTGGCCACTGCATTAGTATGACTACCCCCAGTAGGAGAATAAGGACAAAAGGAATAGAGCCCATGGAAACTTGCCTCAGGGTACTGCCGGGGGCCACCGCCATGGTGGCATACAAAGACAGACCAACCGGAGGAGTTATCAGACCTATGATATTGAGTATAGTGACTACTACGCCAAACCAGACACCATCCCAACCTGTTGCTATCGCCAAGGGATACATGGTTGAAAGGGTCATCACCATTACCGGCGTGGTATCTATGAACATTCCCAGGATTACATATAGAAGGGAAATACCAACTAGAATCACGACTGGTGACAGGTTGGCGTCGGCTGTCCATTGTATCAAGGTTTGAGATAATCTCAATTCAGAAAAAACGATTGCTGGTATAGAAGAGAACACAATGAGTACCATGACCATACAAGTGGTGCTTGCCGC
>DATKVW010000021.1:0-8103 GCA_035529875.1 Dehalococcoidales bacterium
AATGACCCAAGCCTCATTACCGAGCTCTGCTGGTCGGTAACATTGGCAGCATCCACCTTTCCTTTCAACAGGAGAGCCACCTCTTCAATTTCAGTTATGTCAGTCCCTTTCAGCGGACCGACCTCAGCGGTCACCACAAACTTTCCCGATTCCAAGACTGGTTGCAAGCTCATTTTACTCTCCCTTTAGTCAGCTTATTAGCACTCAATCATTAAAGTCAAGCGGAGCTACCTCAAGGACACGTGGTCGGTGCATTTTGCTGTAATCCTTGGGGGGGACAAATTCCTTCATCTTATCCAGTTCACCCAATTTTTTCAGCCGCTCATATATCATAATCCAGGCACAGTTATGCTCAGGCTGCTGCTCGCACTTGCCGTTCTTTGAGCCTCCGCACGGACCATTTAACAGCCCCTTAGCACACTGGGTTAACGGGCAAACACCGGCAAACTGTCCCAGAACACACTGACCACACTGCTCGCACTTTTCCCGAAATAGCGCATCTCCGAACAGGACACGACCCCCACCCATATTCCCTATAGTGTCATTTGCCGGATAAATAGGTTTCACCAGACCATACCCATCCTCCATAACCTCTCGCACTATCTGCAGCCCGGTGCCACAAGCCATTACCAGAATAGCATCACACTCCTCAATCTCCTTCATATAGGGCTTCAAGCGTTCTTCAATCCAGGGAACATAGCAGGTGAACTCTCCGAACGGTGGTGAGATGGCAGCCAGAATTTTTTTCCCGTTTTGGGAAAGAGTATCTGCCATTGCTTTCACCTCAGCTTCCCCACCAGCGTGGAAAAATGGGGCGCAACCGCCGCACCCCACGAGCACTATTTTTTCCTTGCCATGGAGCATCTCTAAAATTTCTTCTATTGGTTTTGCTGCCAGTCCAATCATAGTCTCCTTCTCCTATATCTCAAGCCAGGAATGAGAGTAAAGCGATTCACCAGTAAGCACCCTTACTGTTTTCACATACTTGACCTCTTCCTCACTCAACGAAGAGAGGTCAGGTTTTTCTCCGTCCATCACCCGATGCACCAGGGCAGCAAGCTCCGGCTTTTCACCTCGGGCTACTTTTACCAGCTCGGAGTCAAAAGCATCAACTATGGCTGAGTGAAGTCCATACTTCATCAGCATCATCAGGTATGTTTGGTTAAGATAGGGTCTCAGGTGAGCGGGCGCGCCGTTGGAAACATTGGATAAACCTACCGCAGATTTACACCCCGGAGCAATATCCCCCACCGAGCTCATAAACTCCAGGCATGGTTTTGACTGGTTTGCCTCGACATTAACCACCGGGGTAACAATCGGGTCAAACCAGATACTATCGCAAGTGATATCCATTTCATTGGCAACAGTCATAAGCTCAACAGCTATCATCGCCCTCTCGTCGGCATCTCTAGGCATCCCCTCTCTTCCCCACAAGAGCCCGATAAAATCGGCATCGTATTTTTTGACCAGAGGGAGTTCTTCCTCCATCCTGGCCAGGGAGATGGAATTAATTAGTGCCCTGCCCTTATGTGCTTTTAGTCCTGCCTCCATAGCCACCGGGTTGGTGGTATCCAGAGATAACGGCTTATCAGTAACCTCCTGCACCACATTAACCAGCCAGGTCATCAGCTCATCCCCTGCCTTTCGGGCAGGACCGATATTGAGGTCAAGGTAATCTACTCCCGCCTCAACCTCAGCCTTAGCCAGTTCCTGTATCGGCTGGGGATTCCTCTCCCTCAGAGCTGGACCGATTGTCTTGGACATAACATTTATGTTCTCTCCGATAAGAATCATCGCTTCTCCTTATGGTTTCCATGTCTTAAGAAAGGCTGGGATGTGCGCTCCGTCCCTGGGACCGACAATAACCTCCCAGCCGGGCAATTCCTCTTCCAGAGCACCGCTTTCCACCGCCGCATAGCCAGGGATTATCAATTTGTGATGTTTAACCTTATCCATAATTCCGCTCTTTTTAATAAAGGGAGCAATGGCGTCACCGACAAACTTACCTGCTGCCCAGGCGGTCATAACTGAAAGTCCCTCAGTGTCCATAACCATCAAGTAGCTGGGAACCCGGCTGGTTTCAATCTCCCCGGAGACGAGGAAGTAGGTAAGAGAAAAGTTGGTGGTAATAAGCACCGGAGAGTTTTCATCAGGACCACCAATCTCATAGATTCCCTCGGTGGTCATTAACGGTCGCTGGGGGTCAGTATAGATGTTCATTCTTTCCACCAGCAACGGAAACAGGCTCTCTCCACAAAAATCAGAAAGAACGATAATACCAGCGTATTTAGCCACAAAAATAGAGGCAATTACTGCCTCCTTCATCGGGTCATCGGTCATCTCACCGGGGAAAACAATGGTGGGAAAGCCCAGAGGGCGAAATTTCTTAGTTAAGGCGGCGCTTCTGATGATTACCTGGTCTTCAAACGCCTGCCGCATGGTTCTCGACCCGGAATCAAGGACAATATCTTTAACTCCAGCCTCGGTTAATTTAGCGGTCAACCGGACAAGCTCCTCCAGACCTGACGCCTTTACCGCCAGTGGACACGAGTTCTCTTTAGCCAAATCTGCCATACGGTCTAAATTATCTTTAGTGGCAGCGTAGAGCAATGGTTTTCGGTTGGCACAGACCTTTAAGCCAGCCGCCATAACATCGGGATTATCACTCATCAGAATGATATCGCAATCGCTATTCTGCTTGATTTTAGTCACCAGGGCACTAAACTTGTCGGCATCTCCTGAATCACTTCTGGCGGCTATTAACTCGGGACGAAGGGCAATACCTACCCTCTCGTATTGCAGTTTAGACCTCTCCAGCCGAGCATCGACCTCGGAGTCGCCCATAGTGTCGCTGATAAGAATGGCAAAACCGGGAGGGTTCTCAAACCGTTTCTCATGACGAAACATAACCGTCTCGCCGCCAGCCTTTAACGCCCTATCGCCAACTCCAATAGTAACCAATCTAATAGGAGGTGCTGCTGCCTCAGTTAATTGAACCTGCACCTCCTCGGTGATATAGGGACAAGCGCTTAATTCCGCCTTCCCCCCTGCCAGATTCATGGCAAAGGCAAGACAGGTAGGCACTCCACACTCGCCGCAGTTTTTCTTAGGCAGTAACTTAAATATTTCTATACCGGTAAGTGGCAACTTAGTTTCTCCTTTCCTAGCCTAGTATCGGGTCCATAGTAAGAGCCGGGTGCCCTTTCTCCTGCAAGAAGGGAAGAATCTCCTCCTCGGTAGTGCCCACCGTCTCATCGGCAATCATATCCGGGAGGTCAGGCATGCCAATCTCTTTGGCTCTGGCTTTAAGCCGGTCAGCAATCTCTTCCTTCAACATCTTGGGCATCCAGACTATTCTCTTTATACCGCCATCACCGAGGATAAATTTTCTCTGGCAGATATTATACTTGCTGTGCCCAACAAAGCCAGGGGTGCTCAGCCCACCACCAATAGTCCCCGCCAGAGTGGTAAATTTCATACCAGAAGGAGTCATGTCGGTAAATTCCCGGTTTACCGCCATTACCCCATTACACAGGGGAAGAACAGCGGCAATACACTCACAGCACCCGCAGGTGGTCATCGGGTCGTTTACTATGCTGTAGAAATTATAATGGTCTATCTTGCCGCGGGAAGCCTTGTAGATAAACTCGTTTACCCCTTTCCACTGTCCGTACCGGGCATCAATGGTCTCTCCCTTTTCCACCGGCTGGTTAGGTCCGGTGGGATTGATTTCATAAGCAGCCTTGCAGTCCATCCAGTTGTAGGAACCGCAAAGACCGGTTCTCTCCGGGCTAATAGCACAAACATGACCCGGGGCAAATGACTGGCACAGAGTGCATGAATAGTAGGTATCAGTAGTCTCATCGGTCATCCCCTCAATGCGGGCATCTCTAGTCGCATACACCGCTCTCGCCTTGTTCACTATCTCCTTGACTTTATCTTCCTCGGTATAGAGTTTTATCTGCATCTTATCAAATATCCGACCAAAATCCTGATGCAGCTTGGCGTGAAGGAGGGCACCGATATGAGAGAGCTTGAAACCTTTCTCCACTGCCCCTTTACTAACCCGCAGCCAGGCAATATCCCTCTGCCCGATGTGCATTACTCCCTGAGCATAGTTTATCAGATGATGAATTTGTCGCTCCAGGATAGGCTCGTAGTCCGCTTCCATCTCTCTCCCAGCAACCTCAACAGCTATGGCTAAGGGTAAACCGGAACCAGCAGGAACATCAGTTATCTCAGGCCCAATCACCTCAATCTTGCCATCCTCTACGTCTTCCATACGTTTAGAGGTAACCCATTCCACCATAGGCGTTCTACCGCCGCCACACTCCAGATGGATATCTTCCTTACGAACCCTCTCACCTTCAAAGGCAGGACCATAGGCTACCGGAACCGGCACCTCAGCCACGCTGACCTTCAAGCCCCTCACCTCTATTGCTCTAGCTACTATATTATCGTGAGGGACATTGGACACAACATGCTCATAAGTACAGATGCCGGTAGGCAAAACCTCAGGTATTGGGGTATCGGCAATGGTCGGGAAGCCGAAGTTGATGGCTCCCGCCGCATTAGCATACCATTCATCGGTAACATACCCCAGCGGCATAGCGAAGGCAAAGGTGCGGTCTTTGTTATAGATAAGGTGTTTTCTATAATCTCCGGGTCCAACGCCACCAAATGAGAAGCTCACCCTGATAGCGAAACCAGCAGCGAATACCGTTGCCGTAACATCAGGACCAAATGAGACGAGGCGGGTTGGCCAGCCAACCTGCACCCCCGCTTCCATCAGCTGTTCGGCAAACCTCTTACCGTCGTGCTCTGCCGACATAAATACATAGAGGTTCTTCTGCTGTAATTCCTGAGCAATTTTGGCGGCTATCTCACTGCTAGGTGCCGCACCAAGAATGGCAGCGAAGCCGGGGGCAGTACCATCAACAAATTCAATCCCCCTCTTTCTCAGAATGACGTCATCGGCAGCACCCAGCCAGATATTACTGTCGGTAGGCTCTTCCTGCTTGGTATAGAAATCCGGCTGTTCCAGATACCTTATAGCCTCGATGATTTCCTCAGCAAAAAAGGTTGCCATACCAGCATCAAGGGCTGGTGCCAGATAGGGCAAGGGGTGCTCCTCCCTCACCGGGGGCGGTAACAGGGATTTACACCTCTTTAGCACCGGCTCCATATCACCCAGTTTCTCCACCTTGATGCCTAAAATTCCATAAATCACTGGTAGATAATAAGCAGTATTAGGAAAGCCTACCGGTTCATTTGCCCCCCATTTGTCCATTGCCTCCTGCCACTTCCCCTCGGCTCGGTTAACAATCTTATAAGCTCCCCTGATAGCTGCTGATGCAATAATCTTAGACATATCTTAGAACCCTCCAGTTTCTCACTCTTGGTGCTTAAACTGATTCCAGTTCCCTTCTCATCGCCATATCATAGAGCACTCTTTCTCTAGCCTTATCAATACCCAGTGCTTTACGCTTCTTGTCAATATGCTCAATCATAAGGTGCGCAGCCTTAATCGGGTCCGGTTCAAACGCCCACATACCGCCATACATATCCTCAAAATCCTCAAACAGGAACTTGGTAACCTCATCACTGCCCAGGGTCGGCCAGTTAACACCAAACACGGTAAATACCCCCGAACCAACAAAGTACTGACCGATAGAGATTGCCTTCTCGCTCATCCACTCCGGGGCCGCCCCGGCTACCGGCAGGTCACTGATGTCGTCACCCAGACCGCCATCCTTCACCATAGCGGTAGCTGCCACCAGAATACGGCTGTTATCAACGCAGGAACCCAGATGCAGCACCGGAGGAATACCTACTGCTTCGCATACTGAAGCCAATCCCTCACCAGCATATTTAGCGGCTGCCTCGGGGACCATCAGTCCGGCTTTAGCACTGGCCATAGCACTGCACCCGGTCTGAATTACCAGCACATCGTTTTTAATAAGCTCTTTAATCATCGAGGTATGAATATCATCATGCTTGACCCGGGGATTATTGCAGCCAACCACACCGGCAACCCCTCTAATCCTGCCATTGATAATATTCTCATTTAACGGTCGGTAGGAAGCCCGATAGATACCACCCAGTAAGTAGTTAATAGTTTCGTGGCTAAATCCGGCAATGAGGTCGGTCTTCTCCTCAGGAATATCAATATTCTTGCCCCGGTGCGGGAAGTTCTCAATAGCCGTCCTGACTATAGCCCGGGCTGATTCCAGGGCGTTGTGTTCATCAAACTCGATGTGCATGGCACCGGAAATCTTAGCCTTGGGCGAGGTAGTGATAATCTTGGTGTGGTAGCATTGAGCAATATCGGGCAGAGACTGCATGATACACTGAATATCGACCACCATAGCGTCCACCGCCCCGGTAACCAGAGCCAGCTCCTGCTGCAGAAAATTCCCAGCCAGTGGTATCCCGTGACGCATCAGTATCTCGTTAGCCGTACAACAAATTCCAGCCAGATTTATCCCGTTAGCCCCTTTGGACCTGGCTAACTCTAACATCTCCGGTTCTTGAGCTGCGACCACAATCATCTCAGAAAGCAGGGGCTCGTGACCATGAATAATAAGGTTTACCTCATCACGCTTGAGTACCCCCAGGTTTACCTTGCCCAGGACTGGTGCCGGGGTGCCAAAGAGAATGTCCTGAAGCTCGGTAGCAATCATACTGCCGCCCCAGCCGTCACCCAGTGATGCCCTGACCCCCTGCTTCAGCAGGTTTCGGTAGTCCTGGTCAACACCGATATGGGTGCGGTGCATTATCTCCACAATCTCCCGGTCTATGCCCCGAGGGGCAACTCCCTGCTTCCGCCACAATTCCTGGCGCTTTAAGGGTGCTCTCTTCAGGAACAGGACTTCTCCCCCCTGCTTGCCAAACTCCGCCAGAGCTATCTCGCCAATATCAACAGCTATTTCCTCATTACTGCGGTCACCGATTTTTACTCCCCAATCCAGAGCCAGTTGCAGCAGCTTCTGCTCATCTTTAATCTTGTAGCCCGGTGCCTCACCCTTAGCCACTGCCAGAAATAGCTCAGCCACCCCACGACCATGGTCAGAATGGGCAGCCGCTCCACCCGCTATCATCCTGATGAAATTACGAGCGGCAATAGTCTCAGCGGTGGCACCACAAATACCCCGCCTCTTCTGTTTTTCCGCCGGTGTCTCCTCCTTCCCCTTGGGTAGCGGCACCCGGCACGGTCCCATACCACAGTGCTTACAGCAACTACCAACCATTCCTATGGGACAGGGCTTCATTGCCTCTGCTCTATCAAAGGCAGTATTAACCCCATCGGTAGCCGCTTTTTCTATCATCTTGATACTGGCACTATCAATACTCTTGTTCTCTGCTTCTGCCATCTATTATCACCCCCGAATCTTTATTCTTTCTATAAAGCTGTCAGCTTAACTAGCAAGCTTTTTGTTGGCAATCCTGACACAACCCACGAAATTCCAGACGATAGTGGGTAACTCTAAAACCCGTTTTTCGGGTTATCTTATCATTTATCGTTTTATCCACCGGTTCGTCTACGTCAAAAATACGATTGCATTGCTCACACCTGAAGTGATAGTGGTCTTGTACAGCGCCATCAAACCGGCTCAGAGTACCGGCAAGGTCCAGTTCCACAATTTCTCCATCCTGTTTCAGCAACTTAAGGTTGCGATATACCGTCCCCAGGCTGATGCCGGGTATTTCCTCTCGCACCTGCTCATAGACCCAACTGGCAGTGGGATGAGATTTGGTACTCTTTACCACCCTCAGGATAGCCTCTTTCTGCTTTGATTTTCTGGTCACAGTTCTAAATATCCTCTAAATCTATATAGTAACAATAATCATTACTATTCTAGATTACTTGTCTCTTTCTGTCAAATCTTCAATTAAGAAGCTGTCAGCTCCGTCATTACCTCCTGGACCAGCCTTATTGCCTCCGGGTGCCTCATAATTACCACATCAGCCCCAGCTACAAGTAATACCATCGCTGACATTGCCTCCATCAGGATTCCTCTCTTCCTGGCATTCCCCATCATCAATTCATCATCAGGGAGATGCACCTCCTTGGTTTTCCATACCTCTTTGGACAGATTACAG
>DATKVW010000022.1:0-5449 GCA_035529875.1 Dehalococcoidales bacterium
GTCCTATGTCCCTTGTGCTAGGCGCCCATACCGGTCCCAGTATGGTGGGAGTGGCTTACGCATCTCTGGCAGCTTTTGCCAATATGCCCTAAAGCGGAACACCTGGGAGAGGAATCCCATCTAACAACTCGCACTTACCCATGGCTCAATTCCAGCCATAGACGATACAGCCTCAAATATGCTAACATTATATTTCTGACAGTCGTGATATCCAGAGTTGATGCCCTGGCTAGGCAGGAAAGGAACAGTCCAACATAATGGCAGTCCTGACCATGTGTCATTTCCCAGACCCGGTACTGAAGCAAAAGGCAAAAAGGGTGTCCATCATTGATAAGTCCGTCCAGAAGCTTATTGACGATATGGTGGAGACCATGCAGCAGGTTGGGGGGGTTGGTCTAGCAGCTCCCCAGGTGGGAGTATCCCGGCGAGTTGTAGTATTGCAAATGCCGGACGAGGAACCAATAGCTATTATCAATCCGGAGATAGTGAAACGTAGAGGGGAACGAGAGGTATCAGAAGCTTGCCTCAGTGTTCCCGGCTATGCCGGCAAGATAAAGCGGTCAGCCTCGGTAACCGTTAAAGGGCTGAATCGACAAGGAAAACCAATCAGAATTAAAGCTACCAATCTTATGGCTCAGGCTCTGGAACATGAGCTTGACCACCTTAACGGTACCTTATATATCAACCATATAGAGAGCCAGGATAATTTATTCAAGGTGGAGCAATGAAAACCTTAGTTCAATGTGATTTTGACGGCACCCTCACTGAAAAGGATGCCAGCTTTCTGCTACTAGACGCCTTTGCTGACGGGGATTGGAGACACCTGTTAAGACAATACAAAGAGCGCAAGATAACGGTGAACCACTTCAACACCCACGCTTTCGCCATGATTAAAGCAGATGAGCAAACTCTGCTTGACTTCCTGAGAGAGAGTGTGAAAATAAGAGCTGGCTTCCATGAGTTAATTGCCTGCTGCCGTAAAAAGGGGTTCCTGCCAGTCATCGTCAGCAATGGTCTGGACTTCTATATAAAGGCAATTTTGAAAGACCTCGGTCAGGATAACATCCAAGTCTTCGCCGCCCAAACCCAATTCAGTCCTGATGGCATTGAAGCCAAATATATCGGTCCAGAGGGCAATCAGCTTGAAGACAATTTCAAGGAAGCCTATATCAGGTCATTTCTAAAAGAGGGCTACCGGGTAATATATATGGGAAATGGTTTCTCTGACCTTGCTCCAGCTAAAGAGGCTCATCACATTTTCGCTACCGGTGAGCTACTGGCTTACTGCCAGAAGATGAACCTTGACTGCACGCCCTTTGCTGACCTTAACGATGTGGTCCTGGGATTGGAACTTCTATAAGAGAGTGCTGGCTGAGTCAAGGGCGGCGATAGCCACCACTTTATCACCCGGGCCAAGCCTCATTAACTTCACCCCCTGGGTACCCCTGCCCTGAATAGGAATCCCCTGTCCGGGACTTTCCTCCGTTACCGGAGTCCGGATAACAATCCCATCGGCGGAGATAATCATTAATTGCTGAGACGCAGAAACGAGCTTGGAAGCAGCAACCTCACCCGTTTTTTCGGTAATCTTAAAAGTCCTGACCCCACTGCCAGCACGATGCTGTCGTGGATAGTTACGAACTGGGGTGAGCTTACCGGACCCGTTGGCGGTAACAACTAAAATAAAACTATCGGGAGAGATAACATCCATACCAACCAACTGGTCATCAGGTGCCAGCCGAATACCATACACCCCACCGCTGGTTCTGGAGCTGGCTCTTAACTCGGACACGGTAAACCTGATTGACTGCCCCCGCTGGGTAACCAGTATAATGTTATCCCGGTCAAAAGCTATACCTGCTGCTATCAACTCATCCTCTTTCTCCAGATTCATAGCAATAAGCCCACTACTGCGTACCGAAGTAAAATTGGCTAAAGCTGTCTTCTTAATCTTACCACGACTGGTAGCCATCAATAAGTAGGCATCCAACTCAAAATCAGTCACAGCTACCATAGCCGTAACCCGCTCATTTTCAGCGACAGGTATAAGATTAACCACTGCCATCCCTTTAGCGACCCGGGAGCTATCAGGCGGGATTTCGTAGCACTTAGTTCGGTATACCTTACCCCGATTGGTAAAGAACAGAAGGTCAGCATGGGTATCCGTTACTACCAGAAGTTTGACCGCATCTTTCTCCCGGGTTACCATACCAATGATACCCTTACCACCACGATGCTGTGGTTTATAAGCACGGGAAGGCACCCTCTTGATGAGTCCCCGATTACTGAGCGTCACCACGACTCTTTGATGAGGAATGAGGTCTTCTTCGCTAAATACCTTCGCCTCCTGCCCACTTATCTCGGTTCGCCGCGAGTCACCATACTTGGCCTTTAATTCACCCACCTCCTGCTTTACCAGAAGAAGTATTCTCCTGGGATTAGCCAGAAGTTCCTCTAAATATGCAATGGTTTTTAATACCCCAGCATATTCATCATATACCTTGCGCCGTTCCAGATTAGCCAGACGGCGTAACTGCATATCAAGAATTGCCTGTGTCTGAGCCTGCGACAAGCCAAAATCAGCCATAAGTCTCTGCCGGGCTATCTCAGCCGTCTCTGACTTTCGGATAGTAGCAATCACCTCATCAATATGGTCTAAAGCTATCTTAAGCCCCTCTAAGATATGAGCTCTCTCCTTAGCTACTCTCAAGTCAAATTTAGAACACCGGGTGATAATTTCGTGGCGGAAATCTATGTAGTACTGAAGGGCTTCCTTAAGGCTGATTACCCGGGGTTGACCATTAACCAGAGCCAGCATGTTAACAAAGAAAGCCGACTGCATGGCGGTATACTTATACAGGTTGTTCAGTACCTGCTGTGTCTGAGCTTCCTTCTTTAACTCAATAACAATACGCATCCCGTGACGGTCTGACTCATCACGCAGTTCACTGATACCCACAACTTTCTTATCCTTGACCAGCTCCGATATCCTCTCCACCAGGGCAGCCTTATTCGTCTGATAAGGAAGTTCACTAACCACTATTTGGCGCTGTTCTGCTCCTGCACCGTCTCCGATACGAATCTTAGCCCGAACCACCACCTTGCCGTGTCCGGTAGCATAGGCGCTCTTAATCCCCTCTCGTCCCAGGATGATGCCGCCGGTGGGGAAGTCAGGTCCGCTAATAAACTGAATAAGCTCATCAACTGTAGCTTCAGGGTTATCAATGAGATAAGAGATAGCATCACAAACTTCGCCTAGATTATGTGGTGGGATATTGGTAGCCATACCTACCGCAATTCCGGCACTGCCATTAACCAGCAAATTTGGCAACAGAGCCGGTAGAACCGAAGGCTCCTTAAGACTGTCATCAAAGTTGGGCATAAAGTCAACGGTATCCTTATCAATGTCGGCCAGCATCCGCTCAGCAATAGCAGCCAGGCGTGCTTCGGTATAACGCATCGCTGCTGGAGGGTCATTATCCATACTGCCAAAATTGCCCTGACCATCAACGAGGGTATATCTCATCGAGAAATCCTGAGCCATACGCACCATGGCATCGTAAACAGCGACATCGCCGTGAGGGTGATACTTACCCAACACCTCGCCAACAATGCGGGCACTTTTCTTATAAGAGCTGGTATGAGCTAAGCCCAGACCATCCATAGCATAGAGAATTCGCCGGTGTACCGGCTTCAATCCATCCCGCACATCGGGTAAGGCACGGGAAACGATGACGCTCATCGCATAGTCAAGGTAAGAACTCTTCATCTCGCTTTCTATATTTACCGGTTTAACCTTGCCTAAAACCATAATCAGTTAAGCCTCCTATTCTTCACTCTCATTCTCTTCCTCTGTTTCAGAGATTTCCTCAGGTAATAACTCTTCCTCGCCCATCAAAGTGTAGCCGGGAGCCTCGTAGTCCAACTCATGTTTGAATATTCTATCGCTAATATAGGGGCGAAGCTCCTCAATTTTCTTAGCCGGGAAAGAAAGTTTTCCCGCCTGACTGGGGTCCTGATACACCTCCCTAATAATGATGGTTATCATATCTTCTGCGGAACTGATAACAGCGGCGGTATATTTATTACCTCCCTCCATTAACTTGATAAGTCGCTGCCCTTGCTTGGGCTCGACTCGCCCTAAATACTCTCCACGACTATTTTCCACGTCTAAATTAGACCCTACCATCTTCAAATGCACCATATCACCAGCCACCATTCTGGCCAGTACCCCGGGGGGACCCAGGTGATGAAGGTTAACCACCCCCGCCTTGCCTATCTCCTCAATAAAATGCTGAGGCTCCACCTTATGAGAATCACCTTCTGAACCAGTCATAGTCTCCTTTAAATGGGATAAACGGCGAAGATTCTTCCGGGCAATGGTATTATACGGGTTAAGTTCTATGGCCCGTTGATAAGCTTCCTTGGCTTGAGAATAGTCCCCCAGCTCAGTATAGGCCTTACCCAAACGATTATAAGCATCTATATCGTTAGGGAAGCTCTCTATCAGTTTCTCATTAGCGGCTACTGCCTCTCGCCATCGACCCTGTATAGCTAAGGTTATCGCCTCTTTGCTACGCCGCCATTTTTGTCTGGCGTGTTCCTCTTCCTGATATGACATCTTGTGCCCTTAACTAATCAACCCTGATTATAGTATTTTACCCCAGTCGGGATAGCTAAACAAGTCAATTTGACAAGTCATTTTACCAACCCATCCCCCTGTCAAGGGAAAGGGGAAGATATTGCCTTAAGCGGGGCAAAACCTATGGTGAAACCCAAAATCCTAAGCACGAAACCCTAAACAAACTCAAAGCACTAATTACCAAAATCCAAAACATTTAGATTCAGGATTTACTTCCAGAAAAGTTTACAATCCTATCCCCCTTTGTCCCCCTTCCCCTTATCAAGGGGAAGGGGGAGGGAGTTATGGAAGAGAGGCTTCGCCTCTCTTCAACACTCCGATTAAATAAGCCCCTATCATCAAAGGAGATTGGGGAAAGATTATAGAGAGGTGTTAGCCTTTCTTCTATTTACCCTCCTTTGCAAGAGCAGCTATGCGGGGTGTTTAAGAGGGCAAAGCCAGTAGTAAAATCCTAAATCCTAAGCACGAAACCCTAAACAAATTCAAAGCACTAATCACCAAAATCCAAAACAGTTAGATTCAGGATTTACTTCCGGGGAAAAGTTTACAATCCTATCCCCCTTTGTCCCCCTTCCCCTTATCAAGGGGAAGGGGGAGGGAGTTATGGAAGAGAGGCTTCGTCTCTCTTCAACACTCCGATTAAATAAGCCCCTATCATCAAAGGAGATTGGGGAAAGATTATAGAGAGAGGTGTTAGCCTTTCTTCTTTATTTACCCCCCTTTGCAAGAGCAGCTATGCGGGGTGTTTAAGAGGGGCGCTAGCCCCTCTTCATAAAATCTTCCCCCTCCCTGGTAAGGGAGGGGGAT
>DATKVW010000023.1:0-4180 GCA_035529875.1 Dehalococcoidales bacterium
TGTCTGGAGGCAAAATGGGAAAAGAGGGTGATGAAGGGCTGTGGTGTGCTAATTACCGTCTCCGAGTTTACCGTCAAACAGCTTGAGGCTGTCCACTCAAAGAAGATAGCGGTGATTCATAATGGCTTTGACGAACAGGACTATTCAGAGAATGTCCCTTTAACCTCTAAATTCACCCTTACTTCTACTGGAAGCATTTCCTCTGGCAAGCGAAGCCCTGAGCTGGTTTTTCAAGCTATGGCACAGCTACAGGAAGAAGGTAGGATTTCGTCGAATAACTTTGAAGTCCGCCTGTACGGGGGAGGCTTATTAAAAACCCTTCTGCCAGTCATCAAAAAATACCAGCTTGGGGAGCTAGTCAAGATTTATGGTTTTGTTCCCTTTAAGGAGAGTATCAGAAGGCAGCAGGAATCCACTGTCCTGCTACTTCTCGAACGGGATAGCCCACTGGCTCAGCATGTCTACACTGGTAAGGTGTTTGAGTATCTGGGGGCGGGCCGACCTGTTTTAGCCCTGGCCTATAAGACGGGCGCTATTGACAAGCTGTTACGAGAAACCGGAGCTGGAATCGTGGTTAACGAAGTTGAAGCAATAAAAGGTGTTTTAACCTGCTGGTTGGAGGAGTGGCAGCAATCGGGGAGAATCACTTCTCACTGGAACCCTGACATCAATGTCATCAAAAGGTACACCCGGAGGGAAGGGGCAAGAAAGTTGGCTCAACTACTGGATGAAGCTTCAGCATGCACATACCAGTAATCAAATTCACCATTAGCGTAGAGTTT
Source organism: Dehalococcoidales bacterium (assembly GCA_035529875.1). GTDB lineage: Bacteria > Chloroflexota > Dehalococcoidia > Dehalococcoidales > DATKVW01 > DATKVW01. The sequence continues at coordinate 783 of DATKVW010000023.1, forward strand.
ATCAATACTCGGGTCATTCTCCAACCTGACAAAATCCTCAGGCAGATACCATAACTCAGCCAACTCAGGCTTTATCTCCACGCACAATATTCTGTCCAATTTGGTAATAACCCGGTACTCATCTTCATCATAGGACTGTCCTATTCTGGGGTACTTATCGTAGCCAAAATGGAACAGCAGGTGGTGTTCCTCTGTAGAACGGATTTTATGCTGTTTGGCCTCTTCTGGACTCAGTAGCATAGTGGCATACCTAGACGGCGTAATGTAAAACCCAGCGATAGCAAGCTCTGGGTCTTTGTGATGAAGGAGGTGGTCAAAACCGGCAATGGCACTATATGTTGTCTGCGCATTAGCTTTCAGGACATACATGGAGGTGTAAACCTTGGCAATATTACTTATGGATACGCTGAGGAATAAGATTATCAAAACCACGGGGACTATTCTGGACCACCAGTTGTTATGATAGGTCATCCTCTCCATAAGTTCAAAGAGAGTAAACCCAACAAAGATAGTGCATAGTATGGTGATATAGACAAGGACTCGGGTTGGTCCGAAGCCCAGATTTAGAAAATAGCAGGCTACGATGAAAGCAGCAATAGTCATCATCGGACCATATAGTGCCACCAGTCCTGTCTGGTCCTCATTATTGCGTATTCTCTTCCACAGGATAGGGAAGGCAGCCAGTGCCAGGATAATATAGATTATAATGCCGGTGTAGTGTCTGAAGAATTGTGCGGCAACACTATATGTGTGCTGCGTTCCCGGTCCGACAGTAGCTATCAGGCTTTCTATCGGTGTCGGCGCACCTTCGGTAACTAGTGTCTGCAGATTACGGATGGTTCCTTCCCAGATGTAAAACGATGAGACCCAGGTAATTATCCAGACTAACAGCAGGAGCGTTAGCGGAAGGTTGAATTGGAACACAGGGGCAGCAACTGTAGCCCCTTTTCGGAGATAAAGAAGCTTCTCAGCCAGCCATATTGTTGCCAGAACTATAAACAGGGCAAATGCTGCTATGGGGTGGAAGGGAGGGAATAGAAACAGGATGATAACGAACAAAATCTTCCAGGATACTGAGCCCGGGGTAAAGCTCCTGATGAGAAGGTAGAGACCCAGTGGGAAGAGCATATTAGCTAGGGCATTGGGGGCCAAATGTAGATACCACCCGTAAATCAGCGTTGTGCCGGCTATACTAGCCAGCATCACCTGCCACCTGTTGGCAAGCACCGATTTGGCAACGAAGTATATAAACACTATTTGTAGTAGAGCAAATAAAACCGGTATCCACTGGTGCCACACCACAGGATTCAGTCCTGTTACCAGAGAAAGCTGTGCTATATAGGTATGGGCTATAGGGTAGAAATTGGTGGGGTTAAGATGCCCTGTAGCCATAGGCCCCCACATGATATGGCCTAAATGGGAGCCGGCATCACCGCTGGCGTCCCAGAGGGCATAACCTCTTAAAATGTGTAAAGAGAGGATGATGGCATTGCTCAGCAGAATTAAAGCTAGTCCCAGCACCCACAGATTTTTACCTGCCTCCTTGCGGTATGCCTGGTGGACAACTATTCCGATGCCGCAGGTAATACTTATAGCCAGGCATACCCAGACTAGGAGAGGCGTTGAGCTATAGATGGAAACTTCATAGCCGGTAGCCGGGGAGTTATAGATGACTACCATCGCCAGTGTGATGAGGATGAAACCGATGGTAGTTATTATCTTTATGACTCTACTGGCACTCATCTTTAGTAACCTGCTAGCCTGTAGTATAATGGCTTTAAGTTCGGAGAGCAATGTGGATGTAATAATAGTCTGTCATACTGAATTTGGGCATGTAGAGAATAGAGAGCTTATTTTTGAGAAAGACCCGGTTGGGGTAGAGGAGGGTGTGCCCAATCTGGTGGGTATTGCCGAGAAATATGGTGCTAAGATAACTTTTGCTGTTTGTCCCGAAGTAGCTAGCCACTTCCCCAGGGGAATAAATCATGAAATTGGACTCCATATTCATCCCGGCTGGTTACCGGTAGAGCATAAAAACTCCAGGTCCTGGATTGTCGGTGACCTTTATCTGAAAGAGCACTGCCAGCAATCGGTGAACTCCACTATATTGAGGGACTATTCTTATGAAGCGCAGCTAAATATGATAACGGTGGGCAAAGAATATGTTAGGGATACCCTGGGCATTGAGCCCAGGGTTTTTGTTGCTGGCAAATGGTGTGAGGACAATAATACCATCCGAGCCTTGGTTACGGCTGGCTTTACTCATAGTTGCTCTGCTGTTCCTCATTCAAAATGCGACCACTACGATTGGTCAAAGTTACCGCGGATATGTATGCCCTATCACCCCGGTGAAAAAGACTATCAGCAAAAGGGAAGCTTGCCCTTATTGATGGTACCCATTTCTCAGATTCTACCTAGTATCAGCGTTACCCCGGAAATACTACCATCAGTGGGACTGTCGTGGTTAAAGGCAGGATTCACCGAGTATTATCAGCAGAATATGCCTCTCTTTCACATCTGTTTGCATTCTCCGTGCACTACTAACCAATACTTTGTTTCTGGGATGGAGAGATTGTTGGATTTCGTTTCACAACACCAGAATGTAAATTTTAAATTTGCCTCGGAAGTAACGGAGTACACTCCGGTAGAGTCGAGAACAAATCTGTTGCCATATATAGCTGCCCTGAATCGTGATAATATTAGGACGTTCACCAGAGGGATACTGAGAAAATGCTGGAGATAGATAGCAAAATATATATGTTTGGCACTAAAGAGATTTACTTTGCTGATTACCCTTATGATGTTGATGGCTACGCTACAGTAACCTTTGAAGTCTGCCCCAATAAGGTTGATGTACCCGGTTTCTCGCGGAGAGGAGGAACGACTCTGGTTGTAGATTTGACCCAGGATTTAGATACAATCTGGAGAAACATGAAGAAGAAATCGTGTCGGTATGAGATAAACCGGGCACAACGAGAGGGAATAGTAGTCAAAATAAGCCAGAATTTTGAGGAATTTGGCAAAATATATAAAGCGTTCTGGAAAAAGAAAGTATATAGAGAGGCACGGATTCGTCCCGAATTCATCAAATATGGCACTTTATTTACTGCTGAAATTGATGGCGAGGTTGTTGCCGGACACCTATACCTTGAGGATGATAGCCATATAAGGTGGATAATCGGGGGGTCAAAGCGTCTTGAAGTATCTAAAGATAGGACAATCCTGATAGGTTGTGCCAATCGGTTAATCCTCTGGGAGGCGATACAGTATGCCAGGGAAAAAGGCATTAAGGAATTTGACCTTGGTGGTGTTTATACTGGAGAGAACAGGGATGACCCCAGATATAATATAAGACAGTTTAAACAGAGCTTTGGTGGAACTTTAGTTATCCGCTATCA
>DATKVW010000024.1:0-7366 GCA_035529875.1 Dehalococcoidales bacterium
GTTTAATGCTTTTAATCTGGAGCAAAGCTATGAGGACTACCTGGGAAGGATTGCCAGCAAAACTGCTTCCTTATTCGCTATGGCTACCGAATCAGGAGCGGTTTTAAGTCGCGCCCCGGAAAAGTCGGTCAAGATACTAAAAGAATATGGCTATAACCTTGGTATCGCCTTTCAGATTGTGGATGACCTGCTGGATTTTATCTCTACTGAGGAGGAAATGGGCAAACCTATCGGCTCAGATTTAACTCAGGGCACCCTTACCTTACCGGCAATGTTTATCTTACAGCGCTATCCTGAGGATAATCCGATAAAGAGACTCTTTGAGAACAGGGATAAGCAAGAAAACATACAGCTAGCGCTGGAGTTAGTCCGCAATTCCTCAATCGTTCAAGACTGCTATTCGGTAGCTTCAGACTACTGCACTAAAGCCTGCCACAACCTCAACCGACTGCCCGACAACCCCCTCCGTCAGACATTAACCGAATTAGCCGACTACATTGTCAGCCGAAATAGATAACCGGTGTCAGCCCTTTGCTTAACCAGCTACCTTAGAACCACGGGTCAGCGAGACTAATACCTGCACCACGAACATCAGCCCGGCAATGGCAGCAATGGTGCACAGCAAACCGCCTGGCATTACATACGGGACTATGATACTACCAAGCGCTGCGCCCGCCACCCCGGCGGCAAAGGCACTACCACCAACAATGCCGCCGATTATCATCAGGACACCGCCAACTGCCGTACAAACAACAAAAACCCAGAATATCCAGTCAATGAGCCGTTGCCAAACAATAGCCTTGCCACTGAAAATGGGCACCAGGTAGTAAACAGCTGCCATCAACGCCAGAGACAACCATCCCATAAGAGCTATATGAACATGAGCTGAGCCTATCATGGCTGCCGGACCTTGCCCCAGAAACAGGCGCACTGGCTCTTGTGTCTGAATAGCCCCCTGAATCAGACCCCAGGCAAAGAAGATAGCTGCTGCCCAGATGAATTTAACCAACCGACGATTTTCTCCCTGAATTTGCATCCTAGTACCTCCTCGCATTATGTAATTTTGCAACCTAGTTATGAAAGCAGTGCATTATAGCTAATTAGCCATCACATCGTCAACAGAGTTGTTGACAATTAAGGGAACCCTACGGTTTTTGTCGTAAGTTTTTAACAAAAATTAAACACCAATTTTATGAGCAATTAACCCCATAGTTTTAGTATTAGCATAACGCTAACAATGAAGGGAGTATAGAAATGATTAAAACTGCTATCCGACTCCAAAATAACACGGTTATGGTATTTGATAGAAGGGGAAAACAAGTCCCCAAATATCAGGGGCAATACGAGGAGGTAAAGGACAACATCTTAAAAGATGCTCCTGAGGACACAATATTCGCCCATGGCTTTAACGGCAATGGCAAGCTACTAAAAGTCTCCAGAGAAGAATGGTAACCAACTCCGTCCCCCGCCAGGTGAGAGGTAGCCAATATGTCTTTCTCCTTAAATAAAAGCCTATTCATATTATTGCTGTTTGTTTTGGTGTTGTTACCGGGGTGTGCTGCCCTTGAAATAATAACCGGCGAACCAGCAACACCACAGGAACCTGAATTCACCTACAGCATTAGAGTCTCAGCGCCATCTATCCGGATAAGTGGTGGTAACCTCCATTGGCATAAAAAACTGCCCAATACCACTTACACCCTAGAGGATACGGCAATAGAAATTCACAACTTTGGCGATTCTGATATTACGGTGGCGCAACTGGAAATAACGGTTGACGAGAATAGTAAATTGTTTGACATTGACGTAACCGTACCGCCAAAAACAAAGGAAAATGTAGTCGTCCACCCCTCAATGGAAGGCTATGGCGGTGGCATCCACACTGTTTATGTATCACTTTTAGACAAAAACGGTAGGATTCTATACCAAAATAAGGGGCAGGAAATGGGGCCACTGGAGCCCGTATCGGGAACCGGAAGCTGGCAACCAGTACAAATGCAATTAACCCTTCCTCTAAATCTTATCTCCTTTTAAGTACCTACCAGAAGTTTAGTTTTGCGATACTCTGCCCCACCTCGCTGAATGCCTCCCTTAACAAAGAAAGCTTCATCAAAATAAACATTTGTCACAATACTTGCCAAATGTCCTTTTCCGCTATATAATATGGATGCCAGTTGGCGTATATATCTATTTTTATATCGTTGGCATCGGGATGATTTATAAGGCGGAGCCTGCTATGGTAAATACCGTCGCTAGTTACGACACTACCATCCTCGATTTACTTCTGGAGAAAGTATACCGAGAGGCTGGATATAACTTCCGGTACTATAAGCGGGGGACGGTGATACGCCGTCTGGAAAGGAGACTTCACGCCACGGGAGCAAAGACATACCTGGACTACCTGCGATTCCTTGATACTCACCCTGAAGAGTATCAAAAACTTGCTGATGACCTCACCATAAAGGTAAGCGAATTCTTTAGAAGTCCACACGTCTTCCAGCAGGTAGTCAGGCTGGTATTACCCGAGCTGATGTTACACAAACAGAGTCGAGGGGAACGGGAACTGAGATTCTGGAGCAGTGCCTGTGCCCGAGGCGAAGAACCGTACTCTATAGCCATAATGCTTGCTGAATTTCTGGGAAAGCAGCGGCAGGACTTTAATATTTCAGTCTATGCCACCGATATCAGCCAACAGGCTTTGAACACCGCAGAGATAGGTATATACCCCCCCAAAGAAGTTGAGGGCATCCTCGGTCCCACCACTGAAAACTATTTCACCTACCATAGCAGAGGCTACTTGGTAAAAAATGGCATCAGGCAGATGCTCCGCTTCTCCTATTTTGACCTGACCTCAGATAGACGACAACCATTTGCGGATGTGGACTGCATATTTTGCTGTAATATTCTGATATACCTGCAGGAGCAACTCCAGGAAAAGGTATTAAGCATGCTCTATGATTCCTTGGCTACACCGGGCTACTTGATTCTGGGGGAGGCAGAAACGCTGACAAATAATCTCAATGGGAAATTGGAGTGCCTTGATAGCAAGGCAAAAATATACAGAAAGAAGTGAAGTTAACTAAAAATATGGTGTAGGAGGGTGGTAAGATGGCACAACAACTGGTCTTAACTGAGGAGGAATCAGTCCGCAAGGCAGGGGCAATCAAAGCTCTTTCACTGGGTGCACTCACGGCACAGGCAACAGCCCAGGTCATAATAATAATCCTCTGGCTACTCAATCCTGAGTTTCAAGTTGTTTCTTTTACCTTGGTAGCTGTGTCAGCTATGTTTATCAGTTTGATATCCTACTGGTTGGGCAAATCTGGCAAGGTCAAAACTGCTGGATATTTCATCTCCATTGGCTTTACATTATACACTGCCATAATTGTTACTCTATTTTGGGGGTTCGCTGGTCCGTTACCTATTATCTACATTTTCCCCATTATCACTGCTGGCATGGTAATTAGACTAAATGCCAGTTTCCGTATTGCTACCCTAGCAACTCTGTTTTATCTGATAATGATACCGGTTGAGCAATCTGGAGTATTCCCCCAGATAGTGGAGATAGCAGAAAAAGATACCATGCTTCTATCTGTGACAATTAGTCTTCGCATAATATTTTTCTATCTGGTTGCCTTCCTGAGCTGGTTTGCTGCCAGTCGGCTAAACCAGGTTCTCCAACGCACCCACCGCTATGCGTCTGAACTCCAAACCGCTTATGAAAAGCTTCAAGCCAGCGATGAGGAGCTCAGGGTAAGCAATGAGGAACTCAGGGCTACTGAGGAGGAGCTTAGAGCCAGCAATGAGGAACTCAAGACTACCGAGGAGGAGCTTAGAGCTACTAATGAAGAGCTACAGACAACTAACGAGGAACTGAGAGCGACACAGGAGCAACTGATTCGTTCGGAGAGGCTGGCAGCCATAGGACAACTGGCAGGAGGAGTAGGACACGAACTCAGAAACCCACTGGGAGCCATCAAAAATGCTGTTTACTACATAAGAGGCAAGGTGGCGAATAGCGAACTGGCACAGAAAGAGCCGCGGGTTACGGAATTCCTTGACATTATGGACGACGAAATAAACTCGTCCAATAAAATCATCAACGACCTTCTGGGGTTCTCACAAGTAGGGAAGCCCTCAGCCTCTCCAGCTAAGATAGAGAGGGTAATTGAGGATGCCCTGGCTCACACACCTATCACGGAGAATATAGAGGTAATCAAAAAGTTTGATGAAGACCTACCTGAAGTTAACATAGACACCGGTCAGATTCAGCAGGTATTGGTAAACATAATTACCAACGCCGTGCAGGCTATGCCTGAAGGAGGCAAGCTAACCATAGGTGCCAGGGAGAAGGATAAATGCCTGGAGGTAGAGATTGCTGATACCGGTTGCGGGATACCCCAAGAAGTCATAGGTAAAATCTTTGACCCCCTGTTTACCACCAGAGCTAAAGGCATTGGATTAGGGCTAGCGGTGTGCAGAACAATTATTGAAAGACATGAGGGACATATCACGGTAAACAGTAAGGTAGGAGAAGGCACTACCTTTACCATAAAGCTGCTACTAACAAGAGAATAGAAGAGCAATATTGGAGGTAAATAATGGGGAAAACTAATATTCTGGTGGTTGATGACCTTCGGAGCATACGCCTGACCCTGGGCGGAATACTGGAAGACAAAGGATACAATGTAGTTACTGCAGAAAACGGCTACCAGGCAATTAAAGCGGCAAAAAAGACCCATTTTGATGCCATATTTATGGATATAAAGATGCCAGGGATAGACGGTGTCCAAACCTTCAGAGAAGTTAAGAAGATAGACCCCAGGGCAGTGGTAATTATGATGACCGCTTATTCAGTAGAGGACCTGGTCAAGGAAGCTCTTGAGGAAGGTGCCTATACTATCGTCCACAAACCATTCGATATTGATAGAATCGTAGTTATTATTGAAGAACTACTTCACGAGAAAACCCTAATACTGGTAGTTGACGACCAGTTCAGTGATAGAGAAACCCTCAGGGCGACACTGGAGGATAAGGGATACCGGGTGGCTACTGCCACGGATGGGGCTGAGGCGATAGCGATGGTAAAGAGCCAGCATTATGACATTATCTTTCTGAATGCAAAACTGCCCAGTATGAACGGTATAGAAGTCCATGAACAGATTAAGGAAATTGACCCCAGGGCAACAGTGATTATGATGACCGGCTACACTGAGGATGATTTAGTTGAAAAGGCGGTGAGCGAGGGTGTTTACACCTGCATACATAAGCCCTTCGCCATAGAAAAGGTGATAGAGCTGGTAGAGAAGATATCTAAAAGGAAAAATTAATGTCAGAAACATACAGCATTCTGGTAGTGGAAGATGAAGCCGGCACTCTGGCAACCTTGAGTGCCATACTGGAAGACGCCGGATATGAGGTTACCGGGCTGGAGAAGGGTATCGAAGCTCTGCAGATGATAAGAAGTTGTCCCTTTAATGTCATTGTCACTGATATCAGGCTACCCGATATCGGCGGATTGGAGATACTGGAACTAGCCAAGGAAATAAACCCTGAGGTAGCAGTAATTGTGATGACCGGATACGCCAGCATTGAAACAGCGGTGAATGCCGTTAATGATGGAGCCTATGGCTATTTTGTCAAGCCTGTCAATCCAGATGAGATAAAGACCACCATCGCCAACGCTTTAAGGCAACAAAAGCTTTCACTGGAGAATAGAAGGCTGGTGGATGACTTGCAACAATCTAACAAGCTACTTTTTGAAACCAATGAAGAGTTAAAGAAGGTAACTCAGGCGAAGTCAGAATTTCTAACCAATATGTCCCACGAGCTGCGAACACCGCTTAATACTGTCATCGGTTTCTCTGAATTGCTACTGGACAAGATACCGGGGAAGATTAACCAGAAGCAAAAGCAATGCCTTGACGACATCTCGGCCAGCAGTGAGCAACTGCTGAGCTTAATCAACGATGTCCTTGACCTGTCTAAAGTAGAAGCGGGGGAGCTAGAACTCAAACAGAAAACCTTTGCTCTAAACAAACTCATAGAATCGCTAACCAGAACTATAACGCCTATACTTGTGCCGAGGAAACAGAGCCTTGATATTGAGATAGAAAAAGGACTCCCTCCGATTCATGCCGATAAGACCAAAATAAGACAGGTGCTCCTCAACCTTCTCAGCAATTCGGTTAAGTTTACACCCGATGGAGGTAAGCTAAAAATCGAAGCTATCAGGAAGGATAGCTGGTGCCAGGTTAGTGTGATTGATAACGGTATTGGCATGAAACAGGAAGAGCAAAAAAGAATATTCGAGCCATTTTGCCAGCTGGACAACCCCATAAGCAGAGAGAGAAGCGGGACCGGCTTAGGATTAACCATCGCCAAACAAATCGTAGAAAAACACGGCGGGCGAATCTGGGTAGAGAGTGAATACGGGAAGGGGAGCCGCTTTACCTTTACCCTGCCACTGGCAACAAGCGGTTAGCCATATCCCGGAGAGAAACAGGCAGTGAACGAGAAAATACTAATCGTGGAAGATAACTCAAGAAATATGAGGTTGATTGAGATGGTTCTCGGGTCTAAGGGCTACACTCTACTCACAGCGACTGACGGACAAGAGGCACTGGATACGGCGACGAGAGAACGACCCGACCTTATCATAATGGACATACAGCTTCCCAAAGTAAGCGGGCTTGAGGTAACCCGGAGGCTCAGAAATACCCCGTTATTCAGCCATACCCCCATTATTGCCATTACCGCTTATGCTATGAAAGGGGACGAAGAGAAGGCTATTGATTCCGGGTGTAATGTCTACTTGCCCAAGCCCATTGATACCCGCCAACTACCCAGAGTAATCGCCGAAATGTTACGGCAACAGCAAAATAATAACATTGGCACTAATGGAGATGGCAAAGAAGATTCTTATAGTTGATGATGAGCCTGCCTTTGTTAGGCTGGTGGAGCAGGTTCTTACCCACAAAGGATATGAGGCGCTCCAGGCTGGCAGTGGGCAAGAAGCCTTACGGCTTTTGTTTAACCACAAGCCAGATTTGGTGCTTCTGGATGTAGTCATGCCTAAAATGGACGGCTGGCAGACATTAAACCGCATCCGTGAGCTTTCTGATATGCCGGTCATCATGCTCACCGGTAAACGGATGGCTGAGGGAGATATAGTCCACGGGCTTGATTATGGGGCTGATGATTACCTCCTCAAGCCGGTAGGGAATAGAGAGCTGGTGGCAAGAGTGCGGGCGACATTGCGCCGTGCTGAGTTGCCCTCTACACTGGATGCAAAAAAGGAAATAACCTATAGTGATGGCTTCCTCGCTGTGAATGTTAACGAACGGAAGGTTATAGTGAATGGGAA
>DATKVW010000025.1:0-3129 GCA_035529875.1 Dehalococcoidales bacterium
AATATTCCGCTGCTTCGCGAGGTAACCAGCTTTGATATTATAGCTCAACTATTAGGTCTTAAGAGCGGAATGGTCTTGTCTATCATCTTTGTGCTGGTGGTGGTCTCTATTTTCGTTGCCGCATTGAACTGGTTCTTGCGCACTGAGATTGGACTGGCACTGAGGGCAACCGGGGATAATGAGCAGATGGTGCGCGGTCTGGGAACCGATACCGATAAAACCGTGTTACTGGGCTGCTCCGTTTCTAATGGCCTGGTTGCCCTCTCCGGTGCTCTAGTGGCTCAAAATCAGGGCTTCTCCGATGTGGGAATGGGAATTGGCATGATTGTAATGGGACTGGCAGCGGTGATAATCGGCGAGGGGCTATTTCATCCCAAAGGAATTACATCAGTCTTACTAGCCTGCCTGGGTGGCACTTTTGCCTATCGCTTGTTCATAACTATTGCTCTCCGGTTAGGCATGTCCCCTGGCGATTTGAAGCTAATCACTGCGCTGTTAGTGATTATAGCGCTGGCAGTTCCGTATATACAGAAAAGGATACGTCATGAGTGGCTACCACCAGCAGCAAGATGGTAACCGGGTGTTAACAATGACTACTAAAGATAAAGAAAAACGCACCATACTCCAAATCAAAAAAGTGAAAAAAGTATTCGCCCGAGGCACCATAGACGAAGTTACCGCCTTGAATGGTGTAAATCTTAATGTCTATGACCAGGATTTTGTCACCATTATCGGCAGCAACGGGGCGGGTAAATCCACACTGCTCAACATCGTTGCTGGTGTCTTCCCCCCAGAAAGAGGGGGTAAAGTTATCATTAATGGCGACGATGTTACCAATCTTGCCGAATACAGATGTGCTGCCTATGTCGGCAGGGTATGGCAGGAACCCGAGGTGGGAACTGCCCGCAAGCTAACTATCGAGGAAAATCTCTCCCTGGCTCTGCTACGGGGACAGAAGAGGGGAGTAAAAGGAGCCATTAACAAACAGCGAAGAGAAATATTCCGTGAAGCGTTATCCCTGCTTGGGCTTGGCCTGGAAGACAGGCTGAAAACCCCGGTGGGTACCCTCTCTGGAGGACAAAGACAGGCTCTAGCCCTGGTCATGGCAACCATAAGCAGACCAACTATACTGCTGCTAGATGAGCACATCGCTACTCTGGACCCCAAAACAGCTAAAACAGTACTGGGATTAACCGACAAAATCGTGCGCCGAGAGAAGATGTCCGCGATTATGGTTACCCACAACATGGAAATTGCCCTGCACCACGGCAACAGGTTAATTATGATGCACAAGGGCAAAATTATAGCCGATATCGGTCAGGCAGATAAGAAGGCGCTTACCATCAACGACCTGGTCACTGCCTTTGAACGAGCTGCCGGAGAAGAATTCAAGGATGATGCTGTTCTTCTCAGCCGTGCCGAGTTAGTGTAACGAAATTTCCACCAAGCTTAAGCAAAGTTTCCTCTCCGCCTGAGTATCATGCCACAGGCTCAAATCGCGCCTGAAAGAAACGAAGATATTTAGGCTCGTACACCATCTTCAAGCCCCGAACTTGCTCACGATTATCATATACTGCTTTAACTCCCTCGGCAACCACATCCATATGCGCCTGAGTGTAGACTCGTCGTGGTATTGCTAGCCGCATTAGCTCTAGTGCCGGATAGCGATGTTGACCGGTTTGAGGGTCCCGACCAGCGCTAACAATACCCCGCTCCATACCACGGATGCCAGAATCTAGATAAAGTTCGGCAGCTAACGTTTGTGCCGGGAACAGGTCTTGAGGAAGATGTGAGTATATGCTTTTGGCATCCATGAAGACAGCATGACCACCCACTGGCTTTACGATTGGGATACCCCAATCGAGCAGCAGGTTGCCCAAGTAGCGAACCTGCTCGACGCGAGCCCGCACGTGGTCATCATTTACTGCCTCGGTAATGCCAATAGCCAGCGCTTCCATGTCCCGTCCCGCCATGCCGCCATAAGTGTGGAGCCCTTCGTAGATTACGACCATATTGCAGAGTGTATCGAAGAGGTCGCAGTCGTTGACCGCCAGCCATCCACCAATATTAACCAGGTGGTCTTTCTTGGCACTCATCCAGGCACCATCAGTATAGCTACAAAATTCTTCAAGAATAGCGGCAATAGGCTTATCTGCGTATCCTTCTTCACGCTCCTGGATAAAGAAGGCATTCTCAACCATACGAGTTGCATCAAGATAGATACGAATACCGTAACGGTCGCATAACTCTCGTAATGCATGTACATTTGCCATACTTACTGGTTGGCCTCCAGCCATATTCACTGTTCCTGCCAAACTAATATAAGGAATCTTATCAGCGCCTACTTGTTTGATTAGAGTCTCCAGCTTATTTAGGTCTACATTACCCTTAAAAGGGTGCATATTGGCGGGGTCATGAGCCTCATCGATAATAACATCTACAAAAGTGCCACCAGCCAGCTCCTGATGTAAGCGGGTAGTCGTGAAGTACATATTACCGGGTACATAGTGCCCCGACTTTATCAACGCCTGACTGAGCAAGTGCTCGGCACCACGACCCTGGTGGGTAGGTACCATATAGCGATACCCATAGTAACTTCGGACAGCATCTTCCAAATGGTAAAAATTACGACTACCGGCATAGGCCTCATCCCCCAACAGCATACCAGCCCACTGGCGGTCGCTCATGGCGCTGGTGCCACTATCGGTAAGCAGGTCAATATATACATCTTCAGAGCGTAACAAAAAGGTGTTATACCCCGCTGCCACTACAGCCTTTTGCCGTTCCTCCCGGCTGGTCATTTTGATTGGCTCAACCATCTTGATTTTCCACGGCTCCGCCCAAGAACGACGACCAAATTGTTGCCCCATGGTCTTAAACTCTTTGTTCCTCATTATTCCCTCCGCCAATTGATATACAAAATGATATATTGAATACCTCTCACATTCTAACAAAGGGCTTCTGGCAAAGTCCATCACCATATACAGGGAGTTTATATTTCCAGGGTGGATTAAACCGACACACCAATCTCTGTGATTCAAGCTGCGTTGTTCTAACAAAGTTCGTTCTATTGAGCGAAGGCATAAAAATAAAGGCTCCAAACCGACTCTTAGCCGTGGAGCCCTTCTG
>DATKVW010000026.1:0-15287 GCA_035529875.1 Dehalococcoidales bacterium
CATTAATATCATTACTGAGGGTATACCACGACGAGATACGGCTGAGATTTTGGAGTTCGCTAGACAACATGGAGCCAAAATCATCGGTCCTAACAGCATGGGAATTATTTCGCCGGGAAAGACAAAACTTGGGCCAATAGGTGGTCCAGCACAAGATACTAACAAAACATTTATCCCAGGTCCCGTTGGGGTTATTTCTCGTAGCGGAGGCTTTACTGCAGAGCTTTCCCATACGCTTACCCATGGTGGGCTGGGACAGAGCACAGCTATTAGTATGGGTGGCGACCCAATTGTAGGTTCTACTTTCGTTGACCTTCTGCTTCTATTCGAGGCTGACCCTGAGACTAAAGCTGTGGTAATCTTTGGCGAACCGGGAGGAAATTTAGAGGCGGAGCTGGCCAGTTGGGTTCTTCGTGGAACAAGATTACCTATCGTTGCTTTCATAGGTGGACGCTTTGTAGAAGAGATGCCCGGCGTGTCCTTTGGCCATGCCGGGAGTATTGTTCATGGTAGCAGCGACACTGTCTCCCGGAAGATAGCCCTTCTTTACGAAGCTGGGGTAATAGTTGCTGAGGAAGTTTCACAGATACCAACATTGGTGAAAGAGGCTATAAAAGGTGTCTGAGATATTTATCAAGCTTACCATTGATAGGTCGAAATGTATTAGCACCAGTGGGTGTACTACCTGTGTTAGTGTTTGTCCGGTGGATATTTTTAAACAGTCAGATGATAAGAGTCAGATTGTGGTTAACGAAGCCAATGAGGATGAGTGTATTCTATGCGATCTCTGTTTGACGCAATGTCCGACCAAGGCCATAACCTTACAGAAACTCTATTAGCTTATCCACAAAGGAACAATGCTACAGTCGTAAGCTGCAGGATAACTACCCGAGTCATTTATGAAATACCACCGCTGGTAGAAGAACAGCAAATTAGCTCAAGCCAAGATGCCTTAAAGGAGGAGAAGGATGGCTATTGAGAAAGTTAGCATCATGGGTGCCGGGGTAATGGGGATGGGCATCGCCCAGGTGCTTGCCCAGCAAGGCTTTCAGGTTGGTGTCTGTGACCTAGAAACCTCAATCCTGGATAGAAGCCTGGAGAGGATGCGCCAAACCCTTGAGTCTCTAGTGAACAAAGAAAAGATGACGGCAGGGGAAGCTGCGAAAATTATTTCTAACATAAAGACAACTACGAAGATAGAAGACATTACCGCAGTGGGCCTGGTTATTGAAGCTGTCTTCGAGAACACAGAGGTCAAGAAGAAGATATTTACCCGGCTAGATGAACTGTGTCCTGCCACAACCATCCTGGCCAGTAATACCTCAACACTGTCGCCTACCGAAATAGCTTCCTCAACAAAACGGCCCGACAAAGTAATAGGCATGCACTGGTTTAATCCAGCCCCGGTCATGCGCTTGATAGAGGTTATTAGGGGTGCGGAAACATCTGAGGAGACAGTCCAGGCGGTTATGGAGTTCTGTAAAAAAATTGGCAAGACACCGGTAAGAGTAAACGAGGCTCCAGGGGGCATCGTGAGTCGCATACTGAGAGGCTATCTTAATGTGGCCGTTGACGTGCTGGCCGAGGGTGTAGCCACCGCCGAGGACATTGACACTGCTATGAAACTGGGAGCGAACTTCCCTATGGGGCCCTTCGAGCTGATAGACCTCATCGGTGTGGACATCCACACAATTAACTCTGATACCTTAGTGCGTGAGTTGGGAGACCTGAAATACCGTCCTCATGCTCTCTTGCGCAAGATGATCAGAGCTGGCCGATTGGGACGTAAAACTGGCCGTGGCTTCTACGAGTATAGCAAATAGAAGGGCTGCAAAGACGCCAGGAAATTTCTAAAAAGGAGTCAATAAAGATGGCAGATAGAGAAGTGGTTATCATAAACGGAGCCAGAACAGCTATAGGGCGCTTTGGCGGTGTGTTTAAAAACCTTACTCTCGTTGATTTAGGAGTTGCAGCGATAAGAGGGGCCCTCCAGAAGTCAGGAGTAAACCCGGAGCAAATAGACGAGGTTATCATTGGAAATGCTCGCCAGGCTGGCAACGGGCCTAATCCTGCCAGAATAGTCTCATTTAATGCCGGCATCCCGGTAACTGTTCCAGCCTATACTGTAAATCAGGCCTGCACATCCGGAATGCTATCCATCATGTTAGCTGCCCAGAGTATTACTTTAGGGAACTCTGGCATCGTCCTGGCCGGGGGAATGGAACATCACAGTAGCATTCCGTACCTGGATATGAATACTCGTTGGGGGGCGAGGATGGGTGATGTAACCCTGGTGGATGGTCTGCTTCATGACGGATACCACTGTGGTATAGAACATGAACACATGGGATTGCTGACCGACAGATATGCTGAGGAATTGGGCATTACTCGGGAAGAGCAAGACCAGTTTTCCCTTGAGAGTCAACAGAAGGTCGCTAAAGCCAATGAGAGCGGTTTCTTCGCCAAGACTATTGTTCCTGTGGAGGTTCCACAACGAAAGGGACGACCCCCAATAACAATTCAAGAGGATGAGACACCGCGTCCAGATTCAACTTTAGAGGGATTGGCTAAGCTCCCACCCGCTTTCCGTTCCAATGGAACTATTACTGCCGGCAATGCTCCGCCTATCCCTGATGGAGCCTCAGCAGTGGTAGTAACATCACGGGAAAAAGCTGATGAGCTTGGCATCAAGCCTTTGGGGAAAGTTGTTTCTTATACTGTTACAGCCTGCGAACCCAAGAAATTTGCTACAGCACCTGTCCAGGCTGTGTTAGAGGTTCTTAAAAAGGCAGAATTGACTCTTGATGATATCGACCTCATCGAGATAAACGAGGCTTTTGCTGCCCAGGTAATCGCTGTAATAAGAGCTTTAGGACTCGATGCAAACAAAGTGAATATCCACGGAGGTGGCGTTTCTCTAGGCCACCCTACTGGAATGTCAGGAAACAGGATAACACTCGATGTTTTGAATTCGCTCAAGGAGTGTGGCGGACACTATGGGTTGGCCGCTATTTGTGCCAACGGTGGCCACGGAGGGGCTATAGTTGTGGAAGCCAGCACTGAGGTTAATGGTTAGCCAGTAAAACCAGTAAGCCTGGTGAGGCAGTAGCCATTAACTTGGGGTTAGTAAGAAGGTGGGACCTCTTTGAGAAAGTTCTTTTACGGGAACTGAAACATCCAGCGTAACAAAAGAGGCAATTATTAGTGATAACAGACCAACAGTGTATTTGTGGCTGAGGTAGTATGTCTATCCTGTTGGGAATTGACACCGGGGGCACCTACACCGATGCCGTATTGTTGGACGAAGAGCGCGGGGTCATCAGTACAGCAAAGGCTCTGACCACCAAGTATGACCTGTCGGTGGGAATTCAGAATGCGGTAGAAGCGGCACTACCCAAACCACCTCCCGATATCCGACTGGTGTCCCTATCTTCTACGCTGGCGACCAACGCCATCGTGGAGGGGAAGGGTAATCCCGTCTGCCTCATACTCATCGGCTACGACCCTGATATGGTAGCCATAGCGGGACTGGAGAGGGTAGTAGACAATGAATCCATCGTTTTAATTCGGGGAGGGCATACCGCCACTGGCGAGGAAGATGTCGCCCTGGACATTGATGCTGTCCGGCAGGCCATCCTGACCCAGGCACCGCATACAGCTGCTTTTGCCATCTCCAGCCTCTTTGCCGTACGCAACCCGGCACACGAGCTACAGGTAAAGCAACTAGCACACCGCCTGACCGGGTTGCCCGTAACCTGCGGACACGAGCTAACCACACATCTGAACGCACCACGACGGGCATTAACCGTTGCTCTAAATGCCCGGCTCATATCCTTGCTACAGGAGCTAATCCTCGAGGTTGGCGAAATGCTTATCAATATGGACATCAATGCTCCTTTAATGGTCGTCAGAGGAGATGGCTCACTTATGGGTACCAAGATGGCACTGGAACGACCGGTGGAGACCATCCTGTCCGGTCCCGCTGCTAGTGCGGTTGGTGCCTCCTATCTATGTAATGTCGGAGACGCCTTCGTGATTGACATGGGAGGCACCACCACCGATATCGTAGCACTGCATAACGGTCGCCCTCGCTTGAATGTGGCGGGGGCATGGGTAGGAAACCAGCGGACGATGATTGAGGCAGTGGATGCTCATACCATCGGTCTGGGAGGGGACAGCGAGGTCCATTTAGCCGATAAGGTCGGTGGCCTGCGTGTTGGACCACGCCGGGTGGTTCCCCTCAGTCTCCTCGCCGAGCAGTATCCCGCAGTTCTAGAGGTACTGCGGCATCAGCTAGAGGATAAGGGTGTGGACTTGGAACCTTTTGTCCTATGCGAACAGCCAGAGGTGATTAAGCAGAGCGGCACCACTCCAACCGAACAGGAGATATTGAAACTCCTCGGCAACGGTCCAATTCTTCAATCGCAGCTACTGGACAATACAGGGGACCCCTTCACTTACCGGCGCTACTTGGACAACCTGATGGAGCGTAGCCTCGTCATCGCCAGTAGCTTTACTCCTACCGATGCTCTTCATGTGCTGGGGCAGTATCGGCACGGCTCTGTTGAGGCTGCCGAGATGGGTGCTACCCTATGGGCGCGGCGGTTGAACATCGGTGTGGAGGAGTTCTGCCAGCGGGTGATTCAGCAGGTCATCCTACAGATGGGGCAAGCAGTAATCACAAGTGCACTGGTTGAAGAAGGCAACCCGGCATTAAGTGACCAGGACAGGGTGGGTAACCTGCTCATTGAACGGGCACTGAGGGCTAACGATGAGGGCAGATTCTCAGTGGCATTATCCATGCGACATCCTCTGATTGGTATCGGCGCACCGGCTGCCGCTTACCTCCCGCTCCTAGCGACGCAACTGCACACTGGTATCCATATCCCTGAGCATGCCGAGGTTGCTAGTGCCGTCGGCACTGTAGCCGGCGGGATAGTGCAAACCGTGCGCATTCTGGTCCGACCTGTGGAGGGGGGCAGAGCCTATCGGGTACACCTGCCATTTGGGGTGCGCAACTTCAGCGAGAGACTAGCAGATGCCGTAGCCTACGCCAAGAATACCGCCTGCCGCTTAGCCCGGGAGCACGCTTACCAGGCCGGTGCCGGCTCCGTCCACGTACATACCGAACAACACG
Organism: Dehalococcoidales bacterium; assembly: GCA_035529875.1. Taxonomy (GTDB): domain Bacteria; phylum Chloroflexota; class Dehalococcoidia; order Dehalococcoidales; family DATKVW01; genus DATKVW01. The sequence continues at coordinate 5,138 of DATKVW010000026.1, forward strand.
ACCGAGCCGCACGAGCCAGCGGTAAAAATGCCGGGAAAATCCATATTGAGACTGAGGTCATTGCTACTGCAGTGGGACGCCCACGACTGAAGGAGTGAGGCAATTATTACTGTTCATGCATGCCAAACTGTTTAGCCATCTTTAGCCTCAGGAATTCTCACTTTAATTAAACCGGCACCTTGGGATGTTAAGGAACCTAGAATCAGTTAAAATACTCTACCTTTCCACTACTGCTGCCATGCCCTGACCGCCACCGATACACATCGTTACCAGTCCATAATGTAGGTTTCTACGTCTCATATCGTGCATGGTGGTCACTACCATTCGAGCTCCTGTACAGCCGATAGGGTGCCCCAGAGATATGCCGCTACCATGAGGATTAATCTCATCAAAGCTCCAACTAAGTTCTTTCATGCAACCTAATGCCTGGGCAGCAAAAGCCTCATTAAGCTCGATAACGTCCATATCTTTGCTGGTAAGCCCTGTGTTCTTGAGTACCTTTCTTACTGCTGGGATAGGACCCAACCCCATATAATTGGGGTCTACACCGCTTGAGGTAAATGACTTAATAGTTACAAAAGGTTCAATCCCTAATTCCTTACTTTTTTCGCTGGACATGAGTACCACAGCAGCTCCGGCATCGCTGATCCCCGAGGAATTGCCGGCAGTAACCGTACCCCCCTTCCGAAATGCCGGAGGCAGCTTAGCCATTTTCTCAAGGCTGGTATCCATAGGGCGCTCGTCAGTAGCAAATATAATAGGTTCCCCTTTTCTCTGCGGAACAGGTACAGGGACTATCTCATCTTTAAATAAGCCATCGGCTATAGCTTTTCTTGCCCGCTGGTGACTGAGGAATCCAATCTCATCCTGCTCCTGGCGAGTAAAGCCATACTTATTAGCGATTTCTTCTGCTGTGTTTCCCATGTGATAGCCATAGAATATCTCCCACAAGCCGTCGAATACCATAAGGTCTATCAAGTCTCCTCTGGCATCAATGCCCATCCGATAGCCCCAGCGAGCTTTAGGAAGGACATAAGGGCTATGGCTCATACATTCCATTCCTCCGGCAACCACGATATCGGCTTCACCCAGCATAATAGCCTCAGCCCCCAAGGTAATAGCTTTCAGCCCTGAGGCACAGACTTTATTCACCGTGAAGGCAGGTGTCTCTTTAGGAATCCCAGCATAAATAGCTGCCTGTCGAGCCGTGTTTTGCCCCTGACCCCCCTGGAGAACATTCCCCATGATTACTTCATCAATTTGAACCTCATGCAGGGAGGAATCCCAATCATAGTATTTCTTCTCCAGCTCTATCATCCCACTGTCTTTAAGAGCATCAGGGCTGTAGTCTAGAAGCTCTTTGCTGGACTTCGGCCTCAAACCTGCTCGCCTGAGTGCCTCTTTAATTACCAGGCTACCCAGGTTGATGGCCGGTATTTCCTTTAAAGAACCACCAAAATTCCCTATGGCTGTCCTGGCACCGCTAACAATAACTGCTTCTTTCATTATTTTTCCAGCACTGGAAGGATACTTTGGTAGTAATCTAGTGATTCGGGATTTGTCAAAGCATCCCTATTTAGCACCGGCCTGCCGTGTATTATGTTCTTGACCGCGGTCTCCACCTTCTTCATGTTTAGCGTATACGGAATGTCCGGCACTTCAATAATTATGGCCGGGACATGACGCGGCGAAGCGTTTTCACGAAGAGTCTTCCTTATTTTATCTTTCAATTCGTCGGTTAAACTGTATCCCTCGGTAAGTTTAACAAACAGGATAACGCGCTCATCACCCTTCCACTCCTGACCTATAGCCAGACTATCAGCCACCTCTTCTAACTTCTCTACCTGGTTATATATTTCAGCGGTACCAATACGAACTCCTGAGGGTTTCAAGACAGCGTCAGAGCGCCCAAAAAATGTTATCCCTCTGGTATCACTGTGAATAATGATGTAATCTCCGTGACGCCACACGTTCGGGTAGACAGTGAAATAGGCATCTTTATACCTCTTGCCATCCGGGTCATCCCAGAAATAAAGCGGCATGGAAGGGGAAGGGGCTTCACAAACAAGCTCCCCCATTTGGTCTAGTGCCGGCTTACCCTTTTCATCATAACACTTCACCTTCATTCCCAAACCTGCCCCCTGTAATTCTCCAGCATATACCGGGAGGGTAGGACTCCCGATAGCGAAACAACCGTTAATGTCAGTGCCACCAGAAATAGAATTGAAGTGCACATCTTCTTTAATCGCGTTATATGCATATTCGAAGCCCTCAACCGAGAGAGCTGAACCGGTCTGGCTTATCTGTCGCAGGGGTGACAAATCATAGTCCTTGCCCGGGGTAAGCCCCACGCTTTTGATATAGTTGATGTAACTGGCGCTGGTACCGAAAATCGTTATCTTTTCGTCCTGTATTAGCTTCCACATGGCACCCGGGTCGGGATAAGCAGGATTACCGTCATATAATACTATTGTAGCTCCTATGGCTAAAGAACTAAGAAGCCAGTTCCACATCATCCAACTGCAGGTCGTTATATAGAAGATTACATCCTCCCGCTTTAAGTCGGTATGCAGCATCAGCTCCTTTAGATGGTTGATGAGAACCCCACCGGCTCCCTGAACCATACACTTGGGCTTACCCGTTGTTCCTGAGGAAAACATAATAAATCCAGGGTGACTGAATGGTAGCTGCTCAAAATTAATCTCCGGTTGCTTTCCCTTAGCGATGAATTGATCGTAATACACGGAGTTAGGAATATGGTTGATATCAGTTTCCCCTCCTGCATAGCGAACCACAATAACCTTTTCCAAAGAGGGAATCTCTTGAGCAACCTCGCCAGCCTTAGCCATGGAAGAAAATACCTTTCCCTTATAGAAGTAGCCATCAGTTACGAACAGAACCTTTGGTTCAATTTGACCAAGGCGATCCAGAGCTGCTTGTGCACCGAGGTCAGTAGCACAAGAAGACCACACTGCGCCAATACTCGTAGTAGCTAGCATAGCAATAGCGGTCTCTATCAAATTGGGCATATAAGCGGCTACCCTATCCCCCGGCTTGACCCCTATATCCCGAAGAGACCTGGCAAGACGAGCTGTAGAATCATAAAGTTCGGCATATGTCATTCTGACGGTTTTCCGGGTCTCCCCCTTGAATATAAAAGCGAGACGGTTGTCTCTATACCTCAGCAGGTTCTGGGCAAAATTCAATCTGGAGCCGCCAAACCACTCAGCGCCGGGGAACCTGCTCAAATCGTCAACCACCTCATCATACAGGCGAGAGGCTTTGATTGGCACAAATTGCCATATAGCAGCCCAAAAATCCGGTATGCTCTCCACTGACCAGTTGTATAGTTCGTCATACGAATCAATCGTAAGGCCATATCTTTCATTGACAAAGCTAATGAATCGGGTTATGTTAGCTTTTTGCCTGACTTCCTCAGTCGGCTTCCAAAGAGGCTTTCTCATAAACATCTCCTCCTATTCAACGCTCTCCCTTTGCCTTCTTGCAACTTCCATTTTTATCCTCTTATAACCTATTCTTGGTAGGACAAAGGTTTCCCCTGCTAGAAGTTTACCTTATCGATTCCTTTTAGCTTAAGGATAGCCCTGGCCTCATCGGGTGTGGCCGGCTCCAGACTTAACTCCCGGGCTATTCTCACTATCCTTTCTACTTGTTCAGCATTACTCTTAGCTAAGATTCCTTTACCAATGTAAAGGCTATCTTCCAAACCAACTCGGGCATTACCACCCATAATCAATGACATGGTACACATTGGAATCTGAGTCCGACCGGCAGAACAAACTGACCAGACAAAATCACCGATTGCTTCCCGTGCCGTATTGTAAAGGAACAGCAGGTTATTTGGTGATGGCTGAATAGCCCCCAGAATGCCCAGGACAAATTGTAGATAAACAGGTTTTTTAATGGGATGCCCCTCCTTAATCATGTGGGCTAGGTTATAAATCATGCCAACATCATATATCTCCATTTCCGGCTTTGTCCCACTTTCGGCAAAAACTTTCAAATATTGTTCCAGTGACTTAAAGGTATTAGGAAAGATAAGGTCCTTTGTCATCTCCAGATATTTTGGTTCCCAATCATACTTAAAGGTTTCTACTATTTCCATACCTCGGGATATGTTGAAGTTTATCGACCCAAAGTTGCATGAGGCAAGCTCGGGTTTGAGGGCAGGTATTGACTTGAGCCGCTCCTCCACGGTCATCCCGAGACCGACGCCCGTGCTTACGCAAATAACCACGTTACATCTGCTTTTTATGCTGGTAACTATTTCCCCCATTAGCTCCACATCAGAGCTGGGTTGCCCAGTTTCTGGATTACGAGCATGAATATGTACCACTGCAGCTCCAGCCTCATAAGCTCGCACTGCCTCATCGGCAATCTGCTTTGGCGTGAAGGGCAGATAAGGGCTCATGCTTGGGGTGTGTATGCCACCGGTTATCGCTGCTGTAATAATAACCTTTGCCATTCTCATTATCCTCCGATTACCTTTTCCTTCTCGGATTTCAGGCAGTCTCTACTTTTCCTCCCCGGAAAGAGCGGCAAGCCGCTCATCGACCATACTCTGCAAATGGGCGACGCCATCAGGGCTCATTGTACGGAATCTCGCCTGAGCTTTTATATACTCTGAGACAGGGATTCTTTCCTTGGGGACATACGTGAATTTGACTTTACCACCGCTGTATTCAAGAAGGTGCCACATGCCGCTCTTGACTGCCATACGCCCCATTTCAATGGTCTCCCCTGTAGGGAAACGCCAGCCCGGTGGACAGGGCGTCAGCACATGGATAAAGCTCGGGCCATCAGTTCCGGCTGCCTTGAGCACCTTCTCGTAGTAATCCAGTGGATAAGATACAGAAGCCGTAGCCGCATAAGGAAGTCTATGGGCTACTGCAATGCTGAAAATATCCTTCTTGCTCACGCTGGTTCCCTGGAGAGCATCAGGTAGCGGGTCAGTAGTTGTTGCTGCCCCTACCGGCGTAGTTGAACTTGACTGGATGCCGGTATTCATATAAGCTTCGTTTTCCACGCAAAGATAGATAAACCTCATGCCGCTGACAATAGCCTGAGAGAAGGCAGCCATGCCAATATCAGCTGTTGCCCCATCCCCGGCAATCCCTAGTACGTTGATATCTTTAACACCTCTCCACTTGAAGCCGGCACTAACACCCTGCAGTATAGCTGCGGTGGCAGCGAATGGACTGACGAACATTGGTACTCGAAATGGTATCTGCGGTAAGAAACAGGTCACCGCACTCATGCAACCTGCCGGGATAATAATGACGGTCCGCCTGCCCAGTGCCTTTAATGCCAGCCGAACCGCCAGCATAGCCCCACAACCGGCACAGCTCAGCGAACTGGTGATAAATTCATCTTTGGGAATGTCTTTAATCTTCATTTGCCTTCCCCCATGAATTGAAACACAATGGAGCGTTGGGCACTACCCTTCATCTCGATTGCCCCTCGGACTACCTTTTCGATTTCCTGAGGGGTTACATCAGAGCCGCCCAGCCCGGCAATAAAGTTTGTGATTGTCGGGGGATGACTCAGGCCATAAAGGCTGCCGCGAACCTCGGAACACACGGCACCCTCATTGCCATAAGACACATCCCGGTCAATAACCACCACGCTCTTAGCCGAGCTCAGGTAATCACTGATAATCTGGTTGGGAAACGGCCGGAAAGACCTTATCCTCAGCACCCCAGCTTTGATCCCATCAAGTCGCAACATGTCAGCAGTATCACGTGCTGCTCCGGTGAAACTGCCCAGGATTACCATTATGATATCGGCATCCTCACACCTGTAATTGTCTACCACTCCACCATAGCCTCTGCCGAAGATATGCTCAAACTCCTCATCTACCTCCTGGATAACCTTTTCCGCTACCCTGATGGCCTGGTATTGCTCGAATCGCCAGATTGTGTATTGCTTACCGCGAGCACCGGCTGCCAGGGTCATCGGCTCATCAGGGTCAAGAAGCGCAGAGGTTTGAAATGGAGGTAAAAACCGGTCCACGTCAGCCTGGTCAGGTATCTCCACCAACTCTTCAGCATGGGAGACATGAAAGCCATCAAGGCATACCATTACCGGGGTAAAGACGTTTGGGTTCTCGGCTATCTTAAAAGCCTGTATTATCGTGTCTAGAGCCTCTTGGGCATTCTCAACATATAACTGGATACAGCCAGTATCCCGCTGCTGAATCGAGTCCTGATGCTCACCCCAGATGCTCCAGGGTGGGCCTATTGAACGGTTGGCGTTCACCAGCACCAATGGGTACCGTCCCCCACTGGCATAGGACAATATCTCATGCATGTAGGCCAGGCCATGGGACGAGGTAGCCGTAAATGGTCGAACCCCTGCCATACAGGCTCCCAGACAAGCCGACAGAGCTGAGTGCTCTGACTCGACCCTGATATATTCAGAGTTAATCTCACCATTACTTACAAAAGTAGCCAGCTTTTCGGCGATAGGAGTCTGAGGAGTGATAGGATAAACAGCAATGACGCCCACTCTAGCAAGCTTCACCGCTGCAGCAACGGCACTATTACCGGTTATGAACCTTTTCTCACCCATTTTACCTGAACCTCATTTAACAACTTACTGCGGCTCTATTGGCTGTAGCGTAATTATCTTCAAGGGACATTCGTAAACACAGATACCACAGCTCTTACAAAGGTCGTAGTTGACAATTGGCTTGTTATCTTCCTCACCCATGGAGATAGCTCCATCCGGGCAAAGTAGCCAGCATAAGCGGCAGGAGCTACAGCGGCTCTTGTCGATTGCGGGTTTAACGTTCGTGTAGCTACCCACATTGATTGGTATTTCCCCTGCGGGCCAGCATGGCCCAGGGTGTCGGGGTTCCTCTAATCTACTTGGTATTGCTACCTCCTCATTGCCTTAAAGCCGGCTTCAGCAGCCTTTATATTTCCTGGAGCAATCTCTGTTCCCAAGACATCGATGATGGCTTTTTTCACCGAATCTATTCTCAGGTTCATCACCGCAGCAACCGCACCCACCATGACAGTATTAGTGATGGGTCTCCTCAATACCTCCAGAGCCATGCTATCTGCATCCACTATGGTAAGACTCGGCCAGTCGTTAAAGTTAAGCTCAGCAGCTGGCTTCTTAGAATTGATAATAATATGGCGGGGTTTCTCGTGCCCGCACTCAGCCATGGCTATTGAGGTAAGCGAATCATCGAGAATAACAATATAGTCAGGGTCAGCCAAGAGGTCACGCCGGCGTATTGGGGTATCCGATACTCGAGTAAGAGCTATTAGCGGTGCCCCGCGACGCTGAGCACCAAAACTGGGAATCGACATGGCATATTTCCCCTCGTATACACTTACAGCCGTGCCCAATATGGATGAAGCTACCACCACACCCTGGCCACCTCGACCGTGCCATAAGATTTCCTGCATATATCTCTAAGCCTCCACCTCCTATTAATAAAGGTCCGGCCTGGCTCGGAACTCATTTACAAAATCAGCAATCGCCTCATCAAGCGTGTACTGTGCTTTGAACCCCCAGTCCTGGCGGGCGTTTCTACCATCTATTTCCTGCGCCCAGTTATGTACAATATCTACCATCTCGGGTACCGGGCAAAATTCTATCCTGGCATCCGGTACGTATTTCTTGACAGCGTTAGCCAGCTCAATGGCTCTGGGAGTAGGCGTAAATCCCTCAATACTGTACACTCGTCTTTTCAGGTTCTTCTCCTCGGCCTGCTCAAGCTGGATTAGGGATCGCACGGCATCCTTCACATACATCATAGGTGTTCTTGCATCCTCGTCAACAAAGACTTCATACCGCCTACCGGCTGCGGCCTCCTGGATAATGATACTGGTGTAAGCACTGGCACCACCACCTGCTCTCCCCGGCCCGATTATCGACGGAAACCTGACTGCCCTGAAATTCAGACCAAACTTTCTATGGTAATATTCTCCAAGGCGCTCACAGAAAACCTTGGTCACGCCGTACATAGTCGTTGGTCTTTGAATGTCGTCATCACCAATGCGCTCCGGGAGTCCCGGACCGTACACAGCTGCTGAGCTTAGGTATATCACCTTCTTTACTTCGAATAGCCTGGCTGCCTCAAGGACATACAAAGTGCCATTAGCATTAACCATACAAGTAGCTAGCGGGTCTTCCTCTGCCATAGCCGAAAGCAGAGCACCAGTATGATATATACAATCGATATCGTACTCCTTGACTACATGCAGTACACGTGCCCAGTTAGTGAGGTCACCCCTAACGATTTTTACCTTATCCTTAATGTCATCTACAAGCTTAGTTTGTGTAGTAATATCAAATAGGACTACATCCTCACCCTGCTCAACCAACTTTCCGGCTAAGCGAGAACCGATAAACCCCAGACCACCTGTTATCAGCTTTGCCATAATAAAACCCTTCTTTCAGCATCATCTCAGGGATTACTCCCTCACATTAAGCCTCTTCATTTATGTATCTATGCATCAGGGTTTGGGAACCGCTAAATCCGCAGGACCTTGCTTTGATAAAATTGCTTCAGGGAAGTTTTCCTGAATAAGCTCGTGGATGATGCAGGCGTATTTTACCTTCTCCCTCGCCCAATTGGCCAGCATCCCTCTATCTACCCATGGTTTATAAAGCGCCTGGGGACCAGCGGCAAGAGCCGGCCCTGGCTCTATCTTAAAGTAACAAGGAGCGGACACCCTGACCATTTCGGGCGCTTCGTAAAAACGCATAAATCCGCCATAGGATTCAGCTAATATGATATGTACATCTATTGGTATATCTACAGCCTGGCGAATAGATGCAAACTGAGGTAGAGTCAAATCACCCAGGGGATTAAAGGTGCCTGCTCCCAGTTCTTCCAGAAGCTTACCGCCAGCAGCGGAGCCATGCCCGGCATAAATGGAGACCTTAAAGACTACATCTCCTGGGATGTCACCATTTTTCCTCATCATATTAAGCATTCTAAGTAGCCCTTCATCAACAACCAGGAAACCTCGAAATCCTATGTCAATGCAGCGCATTATGTCGGCAACAACATACTTCAACTGGTCGGAGCCCCGGTACCGGATTCCAGAAAGGGCACCTTCATAATTATCAAGTTGTCTTCCCACATCCCAAGACCGACGAGGGCCTGGAGTAAGTATCACTTCCAACTTTGCCTCAGCAGCCATCTGAGCAAAATCTTTTAGCTCCTCTTTATCCAGGAGTGTAGCTCCCATAACTACTGCAATCAAACGATGAATGGGAATATTCCGCTTCCTCATCTCATCTATTACGGCTTCAAGGACATTGGGGCGCTCCACCCCAGATATTTCCATCCTATACCAAGCTCCATCAGGGAAGCGCTTCTTACTGGTTGGTAAGTCGTAAGCATCCCGGCTTGGTATGCCGACCTTTTCCATCGCTTTGGCCGCTCTACCTAAATTACCCATTTAACCTTCCTCCTTTATTAATGCTTTCAACTTTTCGGCCTCCCCTTCAACCATCTTATAACAGTGCTCCTCTGCGGGAAATTTCCCCTCCCTAATTTCGCCTACATAGTTTTGGAGAGCCTTCACCGACTCTTCAGCCATATTGGCATATTTCTTAACAAATTTGGGGTGAAAAGCCTCCCAGATACCAAGGACATCACTGACAATAAGAAGCTGCCCATCACAAAAAGGGCCAGCACCAATGCCATATACCGGTATCTTGAGGTCCCCGGTTATGAATTTGCCCACTTCAGGGGTTACCGCTTCCAGAAGTAAGAGCGCGGCACCAGCCTCCTGGACGGCTCGGGCGTCCTTAATCAATTCATGGGCGCTTTCAGCGGTACGTCCCTGAGCTTTATAGCCGCCGAACTGTCCGGTGCTTTGCGGCGTTAAGCCGATATGACCGCAAACAACCATCCCGCTGTCAACAATGGCTCTTATTACCTTGGTGACGCGGCGTCCCCCCTCCAGCTTGACGGCATCAACCCCGGCTTCTTTATAGAACCTTCCGGCATTTCTGACAGCATCCTCAGGGGTTGTCTGATAAGATAAAAAGGGCATGTCGCCCATCACGAAAGTGTTAGGGGCTCCACGACGGACAGCCTCGGTATGCACAATGCACTGGTCCATAGTAACCGGTATAGTTCCTCCTGAGTAACCGTAAA
>DATKVW010000027.1:0-2350 GCA_035529875.1 Dehalococcoidales bacterium
TTCCCCTACCAGTCCGTAACAAAAAGAGATGATGCCCCCTTTTGTTAGACTAGAATCGTCATCCACCCAGTACATTTTAAAATGGCTCCGGTCACGGTAGTGAGAGGATTGAAAATTAAGCTGTTAGGCGGAAAGGAACCTACGGCACCCTGGTTTTCCCTGGCAGGATCCGCTATTTAATTCTCTCTTGATAACACTCATTTAATAAAGTAAAAGGCTCCGAGTACACCCATACTCTGGGTCCCTGAGCCCTTTCACCAACTTTGCTTCGACTTATCTTCTGGACCGTCTTACAATTAAAACAACCACCAAACACCATTACCTTACCTGCTTCATACCCCAGAAAGACCTGCTACCACATGTCCTTTTCTATTTTTAGCTGCTTTTCTTCTCTTGCCAGCTTCTCCTCTATTACCTCCTCAAGCTACTGTCACAAGGGCTTGTATATCACAAATCACAAGCTTTGTCAACCAAAAAGAAGGGAGGTAATGTGTCACCTATCTATCTGAACTAGAGCACATTAAAAATGAAATTATACATAGTTACTATATGCATTGACGCTCTCTACTGCAGTTTAGAACTCACCCCCCCCCAAAAACACAACTACCAGCAGCATTTTACCGCTACTGGTAGTCGCATTACTCTAAAGTTTAGACAGTATCTCAGGTGGTCACCTTGTACTCCTGGCGGGCGCCCATAGCGTGGGTTATCCGGTCAATGATGATTGCCAGTAACACAATGCTGAGCCCCGCCTCAAAGCCACGCCCCACCTCAATGCGGTTAATCGCCAACAGCACTTCCAATCCCAGGCCTCTGGCGCCAATCATTGACGCAATAACTACCATCGCCAGTGCCATCATCGTGGTCTGGTTAATACCCACCATTATGGATGGAACTGCCAGTGGCAGCTGAACCTCAAACAATATCTGCCGTGCGCTGGAGCCGAAGGCTCGAGCTGCCTCAACTACACTCTGCGGCACCTGCCTTATGCCCACATTGGTCAGACGAATTACCGGTGGCACCGCATAGATAATAGTAGCAAACACCGCCGGAACCTTGCCCAGACCAAAGAGCATTAAAGCCGGGATAAGATAAACAAAGCTGGGCATAGTCTGCATGGCATCCAGCACCGGTCTGATAATAGACTCAACCAGATTGCTCCGAGCCATAACGATGCCAGTGGGAATTCCAATGCCCAGAGAGATAATTACCGCGGCAATTATGATGGCCAGCGTCATCATCGACAGGTCCCAGTAGCCGAAGCTACCGATTAGAACCAGAAATGATGCCATAATCAATCCCGCCCACCACAAGCGCATAACCCGCCAGGCGATAAGACCAACGATTAACACAATAACAAACCACGGCAACCAGAGAAGAAAGTGTTCAATACGAAGCAGCATATACAGAATAGCGTCACCAATAACATCAAATACCACCGCCCAATTGGTCAAAACCCACGACATAACGGCGTCAATCCAATCTGCCAGCGGTATTCGAAAAAACTCAGGGAATTCAAACATCAGCATTTATCTCCTCTGGCTCTGTTTTTTTAGTCTTTATCTCTTCCTCTGTTTCTGTCTCCTCCCTTTCCTGAATCATGCTAAGCAGTATAGTGCTATTGTGTATCTCGCCCAGGAACTTACCTTTATCATTAACCACAGGGAGAGGATACCCGGTAGAAGCACCCAAAGGGAACAAATCTTCTACCACCGTATCAGCAGTACAGGTGGGGAGGTCAGGCTCAATTGCGTCTTTCAGGGAGGTGCCTTTATTCCGGAACAGTTCTATCAGGCGTTCCACCGTTACCAGTCCCACCAGCTTACCGGCTCGATTTACCAGAAATGCTTCATCCAGATTACTGGTTCTCAGTATATGCATCGCCGCCCTGGGTCCCTGCCAATCATAAAGAAGGACATTAGGTTGTTCCATGATATTCTCGGCAGAAAGCACCTTGGCTGGCGAAGCATCCTGTACAAACTCGCGTACGTAGGCATCACTGGGAGCCGTTATCACTTCTTCCGGTTTGCCGGTCTGTATAATCCCGCCGTCACGCATAATAGCAATGTTATTTCCCAGCTTCAAGGCTTCGTGAAGGTCATGGGTTACGAACAGAATTGTTTTATGAAGCTCCGACTGCAACTCCAGAAGCTCATCCTGCATCTGCCGACGAATTAGCGGGTCAAGCCCGCTAAAAGGCTCGTCCATGAGCAGTATCTCAGGGTCATTAGCTAAAGCTCTGGCTATGCCTACCCGCTGCTGCATACCGCCACTGAGAGCACCGGGTAATTGGCTCTCCCATCCTTTTAGTCCTACCATGACAATAACTTCTCGTGCTTTAGCGTAACGT